>CAMVTN010000083.1 GCA_947170415.1 uncultured Lachnospiraceae bacterium
GGTTAAGAAATAATGGAAAGCATTTTAAAAGAAATTTCCGAAGAAACACTCCTGAATGAAGCGCAGGCTATCCGTGCAGAAGGCTATCGCCTGATCCAGATCTGTGCAACAACAGTGAAAGAAGGCGGATATGAGATACTGTATTCTTTTGGTAAGGGATATGATGAGATGAGCATCCGTTTCCATACAGATGGAAAAAAGCCGGTTCAGTCTATAAGTCATATTTTTTCGCCTGCATGGCTTTATGAAAATGAGATACATGATCTTTTTGGATTGGAAGTTTGTGACATGGTTCTGGATTTTCGTGGTGGATTATATCGAACAAGTGTAAAAGCGCCATTTGCGCACAAGGAAGAGGAGGCTAAGTAAAATGGGAAATAGAAGTGTTGTTCCGTTTGGACCGCAGCATCCTGTTCTTCCGGAACCTATTCATCTGGATCTCGTACTTGAGGATGAGAAGGTAGTAGATGCGATCCCGTCCATAGGATTTATACATAGAGGTCTTGAGAAACTCGTTGATAAAAAAGATTTCAATGAAATTGTCTACGTGGCGGAGCGTATCTGCGGAATCTGTTCTTTTGGACATGGATTTGGATATTGTGACGCAGTAGAGCACATTATGAATATTGAGGTGCCGAAGAGGGCGGATTATCTTAGGACTATCTTTTTTGAACTCTCTCGTATGCATAGTCATATCCTGTGGCTCGGACTAATGGCGGATGCGTTTGGTTTTGAGAGCCTGTTTATGGATTCCTGGAGAGTTAGGGAAAAGATCCTTGATATGTTTGAAGCTGCTACAGGAGGCAGAGTTATCTTTTCTATCGTAAAGATCGGTGGAATGAGAAGAGATGTTCCTAATGAAATGCTCAGGGATTTTCTGAAATCGCTTGATGATGTTGAGAGAGATCTGGAAATAATTATCCGGACTTTCTTAAATGACAGGGCAGTTAAAGGACGTCTCTGCGGAGTCGGAGTGCTTACGCCTGAGCAGGTGGAGGAGCTTGGATGCTGCGGACCGTACCTTAGAGGAAGTGGTATCCGCCGCGATACGAGAAAACTCGGATATGCCGCATACGATGATATTGAATTTGATATCGTTACAAGCAATGATTGTGATACTTACGGACGCAGCTACGTAAGAGCAATGGAAGTGCTTCAGTCTATCAGTATTATACGTCAGGCAATAGCAAAGATTCCGGACGGACCGGTAGATACTGTTGTTAAGGGATTCCCTAATGGCGAATATATGACAAGGATCGAGCAGCCGCGCGGAGAAGCATGTTTCTATGTTAAAGCCAGCGGAAAGAAATTTATAGACAGACTGCGGGTAAGAACACCTACCTTTGCAAATATACCGGCACTTACGCAGACGCTTCGTGGTTGTGATCTTGCAGATGTTCCGATCCTTGTGCTTGCGATCGATCCTTGCATAAGCTGCACAGAGCGTTGATTTTATCTGAAAGGACTTTGAAATGAGTGGTTTGAATTATACAGCGCGAGCTTTGAAAAATCTTTTTTCGAAGCCTGCGACAACAAAATACCCGTTTGAACCGGCGGATTTCAAGGAGAGGACGAGAGGACACGTAGAGAATGATATGGATAAATGCATTCTCTGCGGTTTATGTCAGATGAAATGTCCGACAGGGGCTATCACGGTTGATAAAACAAAACAGACCTGGTCGATACGTCCTTTTTCATGCATTCAGTGCAGATCCTGCGTAGATGGATGCCCGAAAAAGTCGCTATCTATGGGACGCAAATATCAGGAACCGGGAGATGAGAAGATAACGAAGACGTTTGATCTATCCGATTCGCAGAAAGAAGTATTGGCGGCACAGGCCAAAGCTGCCGCGGAGCGTGCTGCTGCAGCAAAAGCAGCCATGGAGGCTAAAAAGAAAGCAGAGGCGGAAGCAGCTGCGAAAGTGTAATGTTTTTGATATGTATTTTAGGAAGGTTTTAGTATGTGTGTTGCACTTCCGGGTGAAGTAATTGAAGTTAAGGGACATACTGCGATCGTTGATTTTAGTGGTAATCGTGTAAAAGCCGAGGCTGGTCTTGCAGAGATCGTTCCGGGTGACAGGGTTTTGGTTCATGCAGGATGCATTATACAAAAATTGGATAATAGCGAAGCTGATATCATGGAGGATCTTTTTCGGGAAATCGAGGAATTAAATGGATAAAAGTCAGGTTTTAGATTTCCTTAGAAATTATGATGGTCCGGAAGTAAGGATCATGGAAATATGCGGTTCGCATACGGCGGCGATAGCAAAGAGCGGAATACGATCCGTACTGAGTCCGAAGATCCGTATGATATCTGGGCCCGGGTGTCCTGTTTGCGTGACAGTTACGGCATATATCGATAAATTAATAGATCTTGCAATGTATCCCGGAAACATTGTGGTAACCTTTGGCGATCTGATCCGTGTTCCGGGATCTGTCAGGTCTATGGCAGAAGCAAAGGCAGATGGTGCTCATATCGAAATGGTTTATTCGCCACTCGATATGCTGCCAATGGCAGAGAAAGATCCGGATCACATTTATATTTTTGCTGCTGTTGGTTTTGAGACCACAACACCGGTTTATTCTATGCTTCTCTTAAACGCAGAGGAGAAAGGGCTCAAAAATGTAAAACTGCTTACATCGTTAAAAACGATGCCTGAGGTTGTGAACTGGGTCAGCTCCGGAAAAGTGACAGGGAGCGATGGCAGGGAGCATCCGGCAGTTGACGGATATATCGCACCGGGACATGTTTGCGCAGTTTCAGGGTACAGGATCTTTGAGGAAACGGCAGAGAAGTTTTCGGTGCCTTTTGTTGCGTCAAACTTTGAGGCAACGGAAATCCTTATGGCAATTTATGCGTTGATAAAGCTAAGAGGACGTGGTGTTGTACGAAATCTGTACGGTAATGCCGTTACAAGAGAAGGGAATATCACAGCACAGGAGCGTGTGGATCGATTTTTTGTTCAGGGTGACTGTACCTGGCGTGGAATTGGCAAGATAGCTGGTTCTGCTATGTATCTCAGGCCGGAATATGAACATTTCGATGTAGGAAGCAGAGGCCTTGATACAGATTATGAAACGAAAGGGTGTCACTGTGCAAAGATAATAACAGGCGAAGAAGACAGCACAGCGTGTCCTTTATATAGGAAAGTTTGCACACCGGAAAATCCGAAGGGAGCCTGTATGGTAAGCCAGGAAGGCGCTTGTTTTAATAGGTTTGTTTCTGGTGATTGATATAAGTTTAGGATGTGAGTTTATATTATGAAGATAACTATGGCGCACGGATCAGGCGGAGATTCAACATCAAAGCTGATCTCGGGCGTTTTTGCAAAATATTTTTCTAATGAATATCTTGATAAATTCGGGGATTCTTCGGTGGTTCCGGGAGCAGCGAAGATAGCGATGACGACAGATTCCTTTGTTGTAAAACCGGTATTTTTCCCCGGGGGAGATATAGGACGTCTCTCTGTGTGTGGTACTGTAAATGATCTCTTGATGAGTGGAGCGGTGCCAAAGTATCTGACTGCGGGATTTATTCTTGAAGAGGGGTTGGAAGTATCTGATCTTGAAAAAATAGTCGAGTCGCTTCAAAAAACGGCAGAAGAAGCAGGGGTTCAGATAGTAACGGGTGATACCAAAGTTGTCGAAAAAGGCACTGCAGAAAGTGGACTTATCATTAATACTTCAGGGGTGGGAATTGTGCCTGAAGGAATAGAATTTGGAACGGATAAGCTTCAAACAGGTGATAAGATCATTGTTTCGGGAAACATGGGAGATCACCATGCTGCGATTCTCGGAAGCCGACTCGGAATTGAAAATGATATAAAAAGTGATGCAGCACCTTTGACTGAAATGGTTTCACGTCTATTAGAATCCGGTATAAAAATACGTGCTATGCGTGATGTTACCAGAGGTGGCCTGGGAACGGTTTTAAATGAATTTGCCGAGAGTTCCGAAAAAGAGATCAGGGTTGAAGAAGAGCTGATACCGGTAAGCCCGGCAGTGAGGGATTTCTGCGGTATCCTTGGCCTGGATGTTCTCTATATGGGAAATGAAGGGAAAATGATCGTAGTGGTTGCGCCGGAGGATGAGGATAAAGCTTATGAGATCATTCGTGGCAGCAAATATGGAGAAAATGCTGTCTGTATCGGAGAAGTAATGGGAGAAAGTGATTCGCCGGCGCTTGTACTCCGGACGGAAATAGGCGGACTCCGAAAAGTCGGGCCTTTATATGGAGAAGGACTTCCAAGGATCTGCTGAGAAAAGAAAAATGTCAGGTTATGTAATTATGATAACCTGACATTTTTGATATTGCGTTAGAGATATTATTTAAACCATCGTCCGCTTGCGCCGCAAGGAAGAACCAGACCGTTGTCCTTTACAGGAAGTCCGATCTCGTCGGCTTCAACATATCCGCCGTGCTTTTGCTTGATCGCGGTAGAAAGCATATAAGTAAGAACAGCAGGCTGAAGTCCTGTAGTATATGAATTAACAAGGACAAACAGTGGATCATCGGATAAAAGCTGCTCAACAAGCTGGATAAGAGGATAGATCTGTTCTTCGATCTTCCATATCTCGCCCTTGGGGCCTCTGCCGTATGATGGAGGATCCATTACGATACCGTCATAATGATGACCTCTGCGGATCTCTCTTTCAACGAGCTTTGTGCAGTCGTCAACAAGCCAGCGGAAAGAAGTTTCGGGAATGTTTGATAAACGCGAATTTTCTTTTCCCCACTGAACCATACCCTTAGATGCATCAACGTGAGTTACGTGAGCACCGGCTGCGGCGCAGGCAAGAGTTGCTCCACCTGTATATCCGAAAAGGTTCAGAACTTCAGGTGTTCTGTCAGGATCAGCCTTTTTTGCAGCCTGGATTTTTTCTGTCATCCAGTCCCAGTTTACTGCCTGCTCAGGGAATAAACCTGTGTGCTTAAAAGAAAAGGGTTTAAGATTGAATTTGAGTGATCTGTAATTGATCGACCACTCTTCCGGGAGATCAAAAAATTCCCAGTTTCCGCCGCCCTTTGAACTTCTGTGATAATGAGCATTGGGCTTTTTCCAACCTGGGTTACTCTTTGATGTATCCCATATTACCTGAGGATCAGGACGGACCAGCAGGTATTTTCCCCATCTCTCGAGCTTTTCGCCGTTGGATGTATCTATTACTTCATAATCTTTCCAATTTTCAGCTTTCCACATAATATTTCCTTCTCTAAAAATGCAGATATAAAAAGTCTGTTCCTTATAATAAAGAAGGGATTCGATTTTGTAAAGAATTAGTTGTGGCGTTCAAACTTTACAATATACTCTGAAGTTCCGGGTTCCAGCTGTTTTTCGCCTGTTTCGTGAAATCCGTGCCGGGTATAAAATCTCTTTGCGCCGGCATTTTTATCAAGACACCATAGATAATTGCAGTTAAGTTCGTGAATTGCGAAGTCGATCATCCTGCTTCCGATGCCTTCGTTTTCGAAGAAGTGGTCAACATACAGTTCAACGATACGACCGGACTCCGCGTGGAGCACCCCTTTAACAAAATCGTCCTCGTATACCCATATGTTATTTATTGAATCGGGATTTTCTGCATATTCACGTGCCAAAGGATAAACTTGGAGATCTACGAAAGAACCGTGGTCATCGTTGAAAATCTTTCTATAATTGAGTCTCTTCACGAATATAAGTATTTCAGCAATCCTGGACGCATCCTTGCAGTTGGCTTTTCTGATCATAAGATATCCTCTTATCCTTCTATATAATAGGAAGAAATATATTCAGGGTAATGAGGCAGAAACATCTGTAGACATTGTCATTATGGGATATTTGAGCCTTCCTGGCAATTATACTGCGAAATAAAGACTGTGTGTATGATTTGGATAAATTTAAATACAGTGAAAATAGGGTATTCCATTATTTTATGCTTTGAAGTATACTGCGAGAGCACGAGAAAAATCGGCACTGCTGAACAGTGGGTGTCAGCGGAAATATTGCACATAAAAGAATAAAAAATCCGACCAAATTTTTGAAAAAATATTCTTGCAATATGCCGAATGTGTGTGTATAATGGTCATTGCTGTGGCATGATAGCTATGAAGCGTGAAGTTGCTGCTTATGCAGGTATCTCCGTGGAGCGAATGTCAAGTCGAGAAACTGGCGACAAGTCACTGTAACGTAACAAGTTCTATAACTATTAGGGAACACCGTGTTGGTCTGCGAAAATGTGAGCGACACACACGGGAACGTGTACAGTCACCGCTTGTCGTGCTGAAAAAGTGCGAAAAGGAGGCGACTTTTTTTATGGCAAATCAGGTAATGAGAATCATCCTGAAGGCGTATGATCATCAGCTTATTGATGCATCCGCAAAGAAAATCATCGAAACAGTCAAGAAGAACGGATCTGAGGTCAGCGGACCGGTACCCCTTCCTACTAAAAAGGAAGTAGTTACTATCCTTCGTGCTGTACATAAGTACAAGGATTCCAGAGAGCAGTTCGAGCAGAGAACTCATAAGAGACTCATCGACATCATTGCTCCTACTCAGAAGACAGTTGATGTTCTTTCCAGACTTGAGATGCCCGCAGGTGTCTACATCGACATCAAAATGAAGAACAAATAATTTTATTTGAGAGTATTGTATGAATTCGTTTAGCCGGGCGGGCTGTTCCGAAAGGAATTCGATACGGCGATACGCATTCCAATGCAGAAAGGTGAAGAAATGACAAAGGCTATCTTAGCGAAGAAGATCGGCATGACACAGATCTTCAATGAGAACGGCGAAGTTACTCCGGTCACAGTTCTGGAAGCAGGTCCCTGCACAGTAACCCAGATCAAGACTGTTGAGAATGACGGCTACAACGCAGTACAGGTTGGCTTCATGGAGTCAAAGGACAAGGTTGTTGTTAAGGATGCAGGCGGATCCAAGAAGATCGCTCACCCTCACGGAACAACAAAGGCTATGGTTGGCCACTTCAAGAAGGCTGGCGTTGAGAGCAAGAAGTTTGTTCGCGAGTTCCGCTTTGAGAACGCTGCAGACTATCAGATCGCTCAGGAGATCAAGGCAGATATCTTTGCTGCTGGCGATTTCGTAGATGCAACTGCTACTTCTAAGGGTAAGGGATTCCAGGGCGCCATCAAGAAGAATGGTCAGCACAGAGGACCTATGAAGCACGGTTCTAAGTTCCACAGACATCAGGGATCAAACGGTGCTTGCTCATCCCCGAGCCGCGTATTTAAGGGTAAGGGAATGCCTGGTCACATGGGTTCCAAGAAGATCACAGTTCAGAATCTGCAGATTGTTCGCGTTGATGCTGATAAGAACCTCATCCTTGTTAAGGGAGCTATCCCGGGTGCAAAGAAGGCTCTCGTTACCATCAGAGAGACAGTCAAGAATCATAAATAATAAGGAAGAAAGGAGGATTCAGATATAATGGCTAGCGTATCAGTTTTTAACATGGCAGGCAGCGAAGTAGGCAAGATCGACCTTAACGACGCTTTATTTGGTGTTGAAGTAAACGAGAACCTGGTTCACCAGGCAGTTCTTCAGCAGCTCGCTGACAATCGTCAGGGAACACAGAAGGCTAAGACTCGTTCAGAAGTTTCTGGCGGCGGAAGAAAGCCTTGGAAGCAGAAGGGCACAGGTCATGCTCGTCAGGGTTCAACAAGATCTCCTCAGTGGACACACGGTGGCGTAGTATTCGCTCCGGTTCCGAGAGATTACTCCTTCAAGATGAACAAGAAGGAAAAGAGATTCGCTCTTAAGAGCGCGCTTACCTCCCGTGTTCAGGATAATAAATTCATCGTTCTCGATGAGCTCAAGCTTGATGAGATCAAGACAAAGAAATTCCAGGAGGTTCTGGATGCACTCAAGGTTAGCAAGGCTATCGTAATCCTTGACAGCATGGATCAGAACGCAATCCTCTCTGCAAGAAACATTCCGAATGTCATCACTGCTCAGATCAACACGATCAACACATATGACATCATGAAGTACAGCACAGTTATCACAACTAAGGCTGCAGTTCAGAAACTTGAGGAGGTATACGCATAATGGCAGACATCAAGTACTATGACGTAATCCAGAAGCCGGTTGTAACTGAGAAGTCTATGAACGGCATGGCTGATAAGAAATATACATTCCTCGTAAATCCTGAAGCAAACAAGAGCCAGATCAAAGAGGCTGTTGAGAAGATGTTCGAAGGAACCAAGGTTAAGAAGGTTAACACAATGAACATCCAGGGTAAGAACAAGAGAAGAGGAATGATAGTTGGCAAGAATGCTAAGCAGAAGAAGGCCATCGTAACACTCACTGAGGATTCCAAGGAAATCGAATTTTTCGCAGGACTTTAATTCCTCCGGTGAGCATGCGGCAGAATAAACTATTGCCGCAAGAGCTCACGAGAAAAAACTGAAAATTATTCGTGTGCTTTGAATAGAAAAGGAGAAAATAATGGGAATCAAAACATATAACCCATATACACCTTCCAGAAGGAATATGACGGGTTCTGATTTCTCAGAGATCACAAAGACAACACCTGAGAAGTCTCTCGTTGTTAAGATTAAGAAGAACTCTGGACGTAACAATCAGGGTAAGATCACCGTTCGTCACAAGGGCGGCGGAGCTACAAAGAAGTACAGAATTATCGATTTCAAGAGAAACGATAAGGATGGAATCCCTGCAACTGTTGTAGGTATCGAGTACGATCCTAACAGAACAGCAAACATCGCACTTCTTGCATATGCAGATGGTGAGAAGAGATATATCCTTGCTCCTTCAGGACTTAAGGATGGAATGAAGATCATGAACGGTGCTGAAGCAGAAATCCGTGTTGGTAACTGCCTGCCGCTTTCTATGATCCCTGTTGGTACAAACGTACACAACATCGAGCTTCACCCTGGTAAGGGCGGACAGATGGTTCGTTCTGCTGGTACAAGTGCTCAGCTCATGGCTAAGGAAGGTATCTATGCTACACTTCGTCTTCCTTCAGGTGAGATGAGAATGGTTCCGGTTGAGTGCAGAGCTACAATCGGTACTATTGGTAACATTGATCACAACCTTATCAATTACGGTAAAGCTGGTCGTATTCGTCACATGGGTATCAGACCCACAGTTCGTGGTTCTGTCATGAACCCGAATGATCACCCGCACGGTGGTGGTGAAGGTAGAGCACCGATCGGACGCTCTGGCCCGAGTACTCCTTGGGGTAAGCCTGCTCTTGGTCTTAAGACAAGAAAGCGCAAGAAGGCTTCCAACAAGCTGATCGTAAGAAGAAGAAACGGCAAAGCGCTTAACGTATAAGGAGGAATACAATGTCACGTTCACTTAAAAAGGGACCGTTCGCAGACGAGAGCCTGCTGAAGAAGGTTGACGCGATGAACCAGGCAGGACAGAAGGATGTCATTAAGACATGGTCTCGTCGTTCTACAATCTTCCCGTCCTTCGTAGGACATACAATCGCAGTACATGATGGCAGGAAGCACGTTCCTGTTTATATTACAGAAGATATGGTTGGTCACAAGCTTGGTGAGTTCGTTGGAACCCGTACATATAAGGGACACGCTTCCACAGGTAACACAACCAATACTAGATAAGGATAATCTGAAAGGAGGTTTTATCCATGGCAAAAGGACATCGTTCCCAGATTAAAAGAGAAAGAAATGCAAACAAGGATACCAGACCGTCAGCTAAGTTATCCTATGCTAGAGTTTCTGTACAGAAGGCTTGCTTCGTACTTGATGCTATCAGAGGAAAGAGCTACATCGAAGCAAAAGGTATTCTGATGTACAACCCGAGATACGCTTCCAGCGTTCTGCTGAAGCTTCTGGACTCCGCAGCTGCCAATGCTGAACTCAAGGGTATGAATAGAGAAGATCTGTATGTAGCTGAGTGCTATGCAACACAGGGCCCGATCATGAAGAGAATCCAGCCTCGTGCACAGGGCAGAGCTTACAGAATCCTCAAGAGAATGTGTCATATGACAGTAATACTTGATGAGAAGAACTAAGGTATCGAAAGGAGATCAGAATGGGTCAGAAAGTTAATCCCCACGGCTTAAGAGTCGGTGTTATCAA
>CAMVTN010000084.1 GCA_947170415.1 uncultured Lachnospiraceae bacterium
AAAAATGAAATATTATGGAAGATCTGTCGGACTGTTTTTGTTGATCCTGAGCCTGAGTCTTTTATCAGCAGGCTGCGGGAAGGAAGAAAACATTCTGTATCCGGTCGAATCGTCTGAGTCATCCGAGGTTTCGGAAGAAAGCAGCGAGGCACTGGATACAGAAGAGACCCGGCAGACGATCTTTGTTTATCTCTGCGGGGCCGTGCAGAATCCCGGGGTCTATGAAGTCCCGGAAGGAACACGGCTTTTTGAGGTGTTAAAACTTGCCGGCGGAATGACAGCTGATGCGTCTGATAGTTCCCTGAATCAGGCGGAGAAACTGAACGACGGTCAGCTCATACGGGTGCTCACTCATGATGAGGAAGCATCGGAAAACGAAGGAAATAATCCATTCGACGACAAAGCAGATCCAAGAGTTAATATTAACACTGCGGATGAGGCGGAACTTACTACGATCACAGGAATAGGATCATCCCGTGCACAGGCTATAATAGCATGGCGGGAAGAACACGGCAGCTTTAAGACGATAGAAGACATCATGAACGTGAGCGGTATTAAGGAAGGACTCTTCAGCAGGATCAGGGACAGCATCAGGGTATCCTGAAAAAAGGGCAGCTCTTTATGGGAAGAAAAGTACTGGTAGTTGATGATGAAAAGAATATCGTAAAAGGAATCGCTTTCAGTCTGAAGCAGGATGATATGTCTGTGGATGCTGCCTATGATGGAGAAGAAGCGGTGCGCCTTGCACGTGAATCCAAATATGATATTATCCTCCTTGATGTGATGCTTCCGAAACTCAGTGGTTTTGAAGCATGTCAGGAGATACGTGAATTTTCTGATGTTCCGATAATAATGCTGACTGCCAAGGGTGATGATATGGATAAGATCCTTGGACTTGAATACGGAGCAGATGATTATATTACAAAACCTTTCAATATCCTGGAAGTAAAGGCTCGTATCAAGGCTATCATGCGCCGTGCGGAGCGTGGTTCTGAAAAGAAAGAAAAGCCAAGGATTATTGAAAAAGGTGATCTGAAGCTGGATCTTGAGAGCAGACGCGCATATGTTTCCGCACGTGAGATAAATCTTACAGCAAAGGAATTTGATGTTCTCGAACTTCTGGCTGAAAATCCCAATAAGGTTTATTCAAGAGAAGATCTTTTAAGTATCATATGGGGAAAGGATTATCCCGGTGACGAGCGTACAGTTGATGTACATATCAGACGACTTCGGGAAAAAATCGAGGAAAGTCCCAGTAATCCACGCTATGTCCACACAAAATGGGGTGTAGGCTACTATTTTCAGGCATAAAGAATGAAGACAGTAATTTCATTTATCATAAGTCAGGCTAGGTTCTTAAAGAGCCTGCAGTTTCGTATCTTTTTTCTTTTGATGCTGGTAGGTTTCATACCATGCATCATTCTATCTGAGAGTATCATCTTAAATTACAGAAGCAGAGCGGTTTCTGTCAGGACGACAGAAGCCATAAATCAATGCCGTATTCTGGCAGATCACCTGGATACATCCGGATATATGCTTAATCCCGAAGATGAAACCCTGAATGCTGAGTTAGAACAGCTGTCGGGGTTTTATGACGGACGGATTATGGTCATGGACCAGGATTTCAGCGTAATATCCGATACTTACAATATGTCGGTCGGAAAGACGATGATCTCAAAGGAGATCATTGACTGCTATATGAACGGAACCAGTTCATCGACTTATGATGACGAAAAAAGGTATATTGAATTTACCGTTCCGGTAAGGAACGCAGAGAGCGGTATTACTTCGGGTGTAATGTTTGCCAGTGCTTCTACTGATTCCATAAAAGACAGTGTAGACATACTTAGAAGAAAAGCAACGATCATCATAATAACGGCTACAGTGCTGATATTTATGCTGTCATCAATGCTTTCAGCTTTGCTCGTTCGTCCTTTTAAGCGGATCACAAGAGCCATCAACTCCGTGCAGCAGGGATTTGAATCAGAGGCTGTATCGATTCCTGATTACACGGAAACAGAAGCAATCATGGATGCTTTTAATGATCTCATGGAGAGGCTTAAGAAACTCGATGATTCGCGTGAAGAATTTGTTTCAAACGTGTCCCATGAATTAAAAACGCCTCTTGCTTCCATGAAAGTGCTGGCGGATTCCATTCAGAGCGCGGAAGATGTACCTGTAGAGACATACAAAGAATTCATGAGTGATATCACGGAAGAGGTTGACCGTGAGAATCAGATAATCACTGATCTTTTGTCACTTGTAAAAATGGACAGAACGGCAGGTCTTCCAAATGTGGCGATGACGGATATCAATGCTATGCTGGAAAAGATACTGAAGCGCCTGCGTCCGATAGCTGCAAAAAATCAGGTGGATATCGTCTTTGAAAGTGACAGGGCAGTCAGCGCAGAAGTGGATCAGGTGAAACTTTCGCTGGCTATCAGCAATCTCGTTGAAAATGCCATTAAATACAATAAGAGCGGCGGCTGGGTACGCGTAAATCTCGATGCAGATCATCAGTTTTTTACATTGCTGGTTTCTGATTCGGGAATAGGTATCCCGGAGGATTCTCTTGATCATATTTATGAGAGGTTTTACAGAGTAGATAAGTCTCATTCAAGGGAGATCGGAGGAACAGGTCTTGGTCTTGCGATAACCAGAAATGCGATCCTTCTGCATCGCGGCTCTATAAAGGCAACGAGCATAGAAGGCGAGGGAACCACATTTACAGTTATGATTCCGCTGAAATATGTGCAGTTATAAGTTACTGCAGAGGGGAAAGAGTATGCGGATAGAAAAGAATGACAGGAAAAAGATATTTGGAATAGCATTGGTAATACTGATGCTGGTGATCGTTGGGATATTTGTATCGGGAGACAGGAAGGGAACTCATGAAACAGAGGCACCGCCTAACGGATTTTCAGTTTATTACATAAATAAAGATGGAAACCAGATAGCTAGCGAGACCAGAAAATCGATCTCGGAAAATGCCGGAGTTGATGATCTTTTGGACGCGCTTATGACAGATCCTGACAGTGTACTATTAAAGCGGACCATGGGAGAGGAAGTTTCGCTCCTGAATTACCATTTAGATAATGGTCAGCTGATACTGAATTTTGATACAGATTATACGATGCTGGAAAGGCCTACAGAGGTACTGTTCAGGGCATCGGTTGTACATACCTTATGTCAGTTGAAAGATGTGAGGAGTGTAAGCTTTACTGTTGCTGATGCACCGCTTCTCGATTCGACAGGTGAAGAGGTTGGTGCCATGACTGACAGGACGTTTATAGATAATGCAGGAGATGAGATAAGCTCTTATAATAAGGGAACTATCCATCTTTACTTTGCTGATACTACAGGAACGCTTCTCGTTCGCGTTAGTGAAGAGGTGGTATTCAGTGCAAATGTATCAATGGAAAAGCTGGTTATGGAGAAGCTCATCGAGGGACCGAAAACTAAGTCGGCATATCCGACGATATCGCCGGATACCAAGATGAATACCATCAATGTTAAGGATGGTATATGCTATGTGAGCCTGGATACCAGCATTACTGATAAGCCGGTGGATGTTACAGAAGAAGTGGTTTTATATTCTATAGTAAATTCACTTACAGAACTGCCGGGTATCCACGAAGTGCAGATCTCGATAAACGGAAAGACAGACGGTACGCTTAGAGGCGATTTTCCGCTGGATAAGGTTTATTCCAGAAACGGAGATCTGGTAAAGAGAAAGGGCAGCTGAGTTTGAAGAGACCTATGGCGTGGATGAGCTGCATGGTGCTCATCTTTACGCTGTTCTTTATGTGCCTCCGGCCGGTTGGGTTAAAGGACCCTCCGGCGGGCACGGATACATTCATTACCATGACTGGAGTACTGACTGACAGACAGTATAAAAACAATTCTTACGTTCTGCTTTTGGCAGATGCCTATACAACAGATCACGCCTATTCAGGCAATGATAAAGATCCGGGATTAAAAACAGAAAAATACGCAGGAGTTCAGGTCTGGCTTGAAAAAGCAAGTTATAAAGAGCTTCCGATGATCGGGGAAAAAATAGAAGTTACCGGAAAAGCAGAGAATTTTTCGGAAGCACGTAACCCCGGTGAATTTGACATGCGAAGGTATTACCATATCCATGGGATAGACTTTTGTATATTTAACGGGAAGGTCATTAAGAGAACAGGCCGCGGCAGCTTTTTAAGAGATAATATCCAAAGACTCAAAGAAAGGATGCTTTCAGTATTTGACAAAAAAATGACCGAAAGTGAAGCCGGTGTCTTAAAGGCGATGATCCTTGGTGACAGGACTTCGCTTACAGACGAGATGAGAGGTCTGTATCAACGAAACGGACTTGCGCATGCGTTGAGTATTTCTGGTCTTCATATATCTATCCTTGGATATGGGACATACCGTCTTTTGAAAAAAATGCGGATGGGTTCGATGTTATCCGTAATACTTACAGCGGTACTTGTCATTTTTTATGCGGAGCTGACAGGAGGCGGTACGTCAGTTTTGAGGGCGCTTACCATGTTCCTCGTGTGCATAGGAGCAGATATATCAGGTCGCACTTATGATATGCTCAGTGCTCTTTCAGCATCGCTTCTCTTGCTTTTATTATCAAATCCGCTTATCGTATATGATGCGGGATTCATGCTTTCGTTTGGGGCAGTTCTGGGAATATGTATGGTGAACCCCTGGCTTGAAAGTTTTATTCCTGCAAAAGATGGTATAGTCGGTAAAATTTTATCTGCTATATCGGTCAGTCTTTCTATTCAGATATTTACACTTCCTATAGTTTTTTATTTCTTTTATCAGATCCCATTAACATCCATACCATTAAATCTAGTATTGATCCCTCTCATGGGATTACTTGTCGTGTCAGCACTCTTGCTGGCGTTACTCGGGACCGTTTCCTGGTTTCCGGTATTTCCCTTTGTGATGATCTGCAGGATCATCCTGCGACTATATGAAACGGGGTGCAGAATATGCGACACAATACCGGGAGGCGTCTTTATAGCAGGGCGCCCTTCCGTAATAAAGATGATCATTTATTATCTGATCCTCTTACTGGTGATAACAGTTACATCAGGAAAAGGATTAAAGAAAATGGCAGGACCATTACTTTTGGCCGCGGCTGTGCTGATGCTCATTTTGAGACCCATAAGCGGACTTACAGTAACCATGCTGGACATAGGGCAGGGAGACAGTATTCTTCTGCGAACAGCTGCCGGAACGACTTATCTTATCGACTGCGGGAGCACCACGGAGAAAGAAATCGCCAGGTACCGGGTGATTCCGGCAATGAGATCAATGGGCCTCCGTAGGATAGACTATTGCATCATGACTCATCCGGATAAGGATCATATATCAGGCTTTGAGGAAATGTTTGAAATGGCACCTGCAGAAAGGCTGCCGATAAAGTACTTTGTCATGCCTGAAATTAAAGACCCCGGAGAAGCGTATAGAACAATAGAGTCAGAGGCCCGGAAAGCCGGGACGAAAGTCCTTAAGATATCGGAAGGACAGTGCTTTAGAGATGGAGAGACAGAAATCAGATGCATACATCCCGGGAGAGATTTTCGGGCAGAAGATGTAAATGAGTATTCTGTCGTACTGGAATTAAAATACAGAAAATTCAAGGCGTTGTTTACAGGCGATATACAGGGGGAGGGTGAAAGCCGGATCATTCGGAAATTAAAAAAAGAAGGACCGGTTTCGGTACTTAAAGTTGCTCATCACGGTTCCAAAAACTCAACCCCGGAGGAATTACTATCGGAGCTGCATCCGGCAGCGGCGCTTATTTCAGCAGGAGAAAACAACTCTTACGGACATCCGCACAGGGAAACGATCGAGAGACTAAATAACATACACACAAAAATTTGTACAACCATCGAGAGCGGAGCGATAACCGTTAATACAGATGGAGAAAAGATGGAGATAAAAACTTATGAGAAAGAATAGTTATATGAAGAAGGCAGCAATATCGGCACTTGTGGGAACACTTGCTCTTACAGCGGTTTTTCCTGCAAAGGTCAGAGCTGATGAAGTATTGGATCACGTAAGTGATGATCAGATGGAATATATTGAACCGGATCAGGATCCTCCGGTGATAAAGGCACAGAAAGCTGTCCTTGAAAATCAGGCAGGAGAATATGGTACAGGGGCTGTTATCATTATAGAAGCTGAAGACAGCGGAACATCAGGACTTGCGGAGAAAGCTTATTCTTTTAATGAAAATGACTGGCAGGAGGATAATAAATTTCACGTTGAGGCTGATGGGAAAGTCCTTTTCAGCATCAGGGATGCGGCAGGAAATATCGTAGATGGACAGGCAGAGGTCAGAGGGATCGATCGGGATGCACCTGTAATAACTGTCACAGAAAAGGAAAATGATACAAAGAATGGAATGATGAAACTGGAAATAAAGGCTGAGGACAATGGCTCAGGCATTACAGCTCTTTCGTGGAAAAATGATCAGACCGGCGCTTCGGAAGTGCTTCAAGAGTCCGGAGATGGACAAAAAAGTGTATGTAAAGAGGTAACGATAGATAGTAACGGTGATTATACGTTTTTTACCGAGGATGCGCTTCATAACCGTTCATCACATACGGTAAAGGTGAGTAATATCAAGAAAGAAGATAGCAGGGAAAAAGAAAGAAAAAAGGAAAGCGATAAAGAAAAGGAAAATGATAAAGCCGGGGATAGGAAAGATGCCGGAGAAAATATAAATATCGTCTCTTCTGTAACACCACCCACAGGGGTAGGGGCAGACACAGAGTCGGATCATAAGAACAAAGATGACGAAACGGCAGCAGTAGTAACCGTACCCAAGGAAAAAGAAAAAAAGAAAGGTCATGCTAAAGTGACCGCAGGCAATAAAGGAAACTTATCCGGCACGGAAGAAAGTAATAGCTTCGGACAAAGGTGGTATACAGGTTCGGGCAATGCGATAACATATTCTTTTTGGAACGGTGAAGATGAGGAATACGATGCAGGAGTGTCTGAAAATATCATAAACACTACTGGTTATTATGCAGATAGTAATGACAAATGGGATTTTTCAGAGGGCAGTTATTTTGAAGATACGGAAGATGAACTCGATAATATAGACTTTGATCAGACAGAAGGGGAAAGTGAAAAGAAATCCGTTGCGGGAATGGTTGTCGGTGGTGTTATGATACTGATGCTTTCGGCTGTTTCTGTATATATTCTTTTGAAAAAGGAGATCATAAAAATGCCGAATGATGGGGAAGTGAAATAACTTGACGATATTTTGAAGCTATGCGATGATTATTCTTATGAATGAGGTCGTACAGGACATAAAAAATATGGACTTCAAGAGGGTCTATCTTCTTTGCGGAGAAGAGGCTTATCTACGAGAGCAATATAGGAATAAGCTTATTGATGCTGTAACGCCGCCAGGTGATACCATGAATACTGCCTTCTTTTCGGGGAAGGACATAAACATCGCTTCTCTCATTGATCTGGGAGAAACGATGCCGTTCATGGCACCGAGGCGGCTTATTGTTGTGGACGGCAGCGGTCTCTTTAAGGGAGCGGTCGATGATAAGATCGTCGACTACATGTCGGAAATCCCCGAAGGAACGGTGTTTGTCTTTAACGAAACAGAGGTTGATAAGCGAAGCCGCATGTACAAGGCTGTTCAGAAAAATGGCCATGTTGAGGAGTGCGGTGTCCAAAAAGAAGCGGATCTTAAAGTCTGGATCGCAAGGCTCTTAAAGGACGAGGGTAAAAAAATCAGAGGTTCTACTGTAGAGCGTATACTTGGCCGCTGCGGCACAGATATGGTAAATCTGAAGAATGAGATAGATAAGCTCGTTGCCTATGTTGGCGAAAGGGATATTATCGAGGATGAAGATGTAGACAGCATCTGCACTCTCCAGATAACTAATTCCATTTTTGATATGGTGGAAGCGATAGCCAACGGGATGCAGAAGAAAGCTTTGGACATCTACTATGATCTTCTTCTCTTAAAAGAACCACCCATGAGGATACTTTTCCTGATAGCCAGAGAATTTAATATACTGCTTCAGGTTAAGACTCTTACTGAAAAAAGAGCGGCATCCGGTGAAATAGCAAAGGCAGTAAAGATACCGCCGTTTTTTGTAAAAAAATATGTGAGTACGGCGGCAGGGTACACTTCAGAAAGTCTGAAGCGAGCTTTACAGGACTGCGTAAGTGCGGAAGAAGATGTAAAGACAGGAAAGATCACAGACAAGCTGAGTGTTGAACTTGTAATAATTAAGTATTCTGGGAGACGTAAATAACGGTCGCGGAAAGAGAGGTTTGATATGCGTGAAACACCAAAACGCGGTGAATTGTATCGTGATATAGACGGCGTTGAGTATGAGATCCTTGCAAGAGCGCGTCATACAGAGACGTATGAAGAACTTGTTGTGTATATACCGGCCGGTGGAGAGGGAAAGGCACTTGCATGTCCTCTTACTGACTTTATGAAAAAAGTAGATCACAATAAGCATCCGGAAGTAAAGGCAAAGTATCGTTTTGAAAAGGTCGAGAGCGGAATGGCTGAGACTGAGATCACATCAGCGCCGTCAGGTATAGATTCTGTTGGTCAGCAGGAGTCTGTGAGTCACGTATCATCAAATGATCCTCAGGAAGACAGTGAGATTTCGCCTGAATTATTAAGATTCCTCGACGCAGATGGTCCGGAAGAAAAGCTGGATGTGTTGGAGAAGATCAGAACACGTCTCACAAACGAAACCATAGATGCGATAGCTGTTTCGCTGGATACGGAGATCAGACAGGGCGATATAGCTGACCGCTATGCTGAACTTAGGGAGTATCTCCTTATGACGGTTCGATTTGAGGGAAGCCGTCTCAGAAATTGATGAAAGGAAAAGTATTAAGATGAAATTACTGTCATTTGCCGTGCCCTGCTATAATTCAGAGGCATATATGCGTCACTGTATAGATTCGCTTTTACCGGGCGGGGACGAAGTTGAGATCCTGATCGTCGATGACGGCTCCACAGACGGAACTGCAGAGATCGCCGATGAATATGAAAAGAAATATCCGGGTATCTGCAGAGCGATCCATCAGAAAAACGGCGGACACGGAGAAGCAGTAAATACTGGTATCCGAAATGCTTCGGGTATGTACTTTAAAGTTGTTGATTCGGATGACTGGGTAGATGGGGATGCCTATAAGAGAGTTCTTGAAACACTTTCCGAGATAGTTAAGGGTGATACGGTCCTTGACCTCATGGTATGTAACTTTGTATATGAAAAGCAGGGGGCAAAACATAAGAAGGTCATGACTTATCGATTTGCTCTTCCCTCTAATGAAATGGTTACCTGGGATGGTGTACGTCATTTTCATAAGGGACAGTATCTGCTCATGCACTCGGTAATATACCGCACATCACTCCTCAGGGAATGTGGACTTGAGCTCCCTAAGCACACTTTCTATGTGGACAATATCTTTGTGTTTGAGCCGCTTCCGTATGTAAGGACCATCTACTACCTTAATGTAAATTTCTATCGTTATTTCATAGGCAGAGATGATCAGTCAGTAAATGAAAAAGTGATGATCGGCCGTGTCGATCAGCAGATAAGAGTTAATAAGCTCATGATCGATTACATGGCAGGTCGAAATATACCAAACAGAAAACTCAGAAAATATATGCTGAGTTACCTCGATATCATGATGACTATATCTTCCGTAATGCTCATTCGTGCGAATACGGAGGAAGCTCTTGCGAAAAAGGCAGCGCTTTGGGAATATCTGAAAGATAAGAATTTGATGCTCTACTTAAAGATCCGTCATGGGCTGCTCGGTCGTGCGGTAAATCTCCCCGGCAGATCAGGCAGAAAGATCACAGTCGGTGGATATAAGCTCGCCCACTGGTTCGTAGGATTTAATTAATGCACAAAAAAATGACACCCAACCAATTTGGTGTGCTACCCGTCAAGGGGACAGTGA
>CAMVTN010000085.1 GCA_947170415.1 uncultured Lachnospiraceae bacterium
CCTTTACATTAAACATCATTGCCGTAAATTTCAGCAGAACATACCCTACCAGCATACTTGTAAAGAAGACCAGAAAGCCAGAAAGCTGCTGCAGGAAAATTGCAAGCGCTGAGTTTCCAAGTGTCTCACCAAAGTATACCGCAGCTTTATTACATGCCACAATACCAATTGCCATAGGGAATGTAAGTCCTGCATATCCTGGATAAAACTTAAAGCTGAAAAACTTTGGAAGCATACACACTATAAACAATATCGTCAATAGATAAAGCGCCAGGAGCAGATACATAAGTCCCGCCGGCTTGCTGTCCAGTACATTTATAACCGAAACGATGCACAAAGATACCGGAGCCAGAAGGATCGCCTGAGTATGAAATGTTCCCTTTGGAATAGGTTTCTTTAAGAGCCTGTATATCATAAACGGAAGGCAGCATAAATAAATCGCTATTCCGTAATATGTAATAGGTACCAAAAGCCATTTAAAATCCATCGCCCCGCCTGTTACACAGCTTACCATGATCCCGTTAAGTGTTACAAACCAGCATGGCATCGTAGTCTCCCAACTCCGTTTTAACACGATAAATCTCAGGATAAAGATAACGAGATGAATGAGATGCACAAATACTGCCGCGATCCAGACAGGTTTTCCAAAAGAAAATCCCATCTCATGGAAAAAACTCCCGAGAACCATTAAACACATCGTAAAGCCGGCATAAAGACTGGACGGGACCATTCCGCTGTATTCTTTACGGAAAGTTTCATTAAACATGATGATCTTTAAGAGATAAACAAGTAAAAATACTGTCCCTATCATCATTGATGTATAGCGAAAAGCAGTATATCCAAGTCCTCCATAAACATTGGATAATGTCAGAAGGGAAAGCATGGTCGGCACTACCGGTACCGGAATTTTTTCGATTCTGTTCATTTCAGTTCTCCTCGTTTAAAGTCATCGATCAGCATAGTAAAACTCGTAGTTTTCATCAGCAATGTGGAAAAAGTCGGAATAATCCACTTCGAATATCGGTTTCTTTACTCTCCGCACATCGATCTTTCTCGCGATAAGCTGCTGAAGTACACCTCCGTATGCCAGGTCTCCCTGCAGAAGCGCACCTACGATCACGCCGTCTTTATGAACGATTTTTTTATAGACATCACCCTTTTCATAGGTCTCGACCTGATATGAGTCATCATCTTCAGGAGGTGTTACCATTCCGAGAGACATGGTATTTACCCCTAGGAAGCTCATGGTTGATTTGCTCGCAAAGAAATCCGTCATCTTCGCCGGCACTCCTGCCATATTTGATGCAGCGATCATGCCCTCTTTTACGGCTACTGGCCATATCGGACTCAATCCGGAAACATCACCTGCTCCATAGATATTGTCATCATTTGTCTTTCCTGTTTCATCATATACCAGACCAAATTTCGAGAGCTCAAGTCCTGAATCCTGCAAAAATTCCACATTTGAGCGGACTCCGGCAGTTATAACGAAAAAGTCACATTCCAGATCTGTTCCGTCTGTAAGGATCACATTTGTAATATTTCCTTCTTCGTTTTGTATAACTTCACTAACTCCGACACCGTAGTGCTGCTCGATCCCATGCTCATTAAAGAGGTCTATATATGTTTGTGCAGCTCTCTCATCCAACTGTCTGTTCAAAAGCCAGCCGGCAAAATCTACAAGCGTTACCTTTACACCCATGTCCAGATAACCTGTAGTGCAGTCAATACCTACGAGTCCCGATCCCAGAACCACAATGTGACTACATTTCTTTGGAACTTCCTTCAAAACTTCTATATCATCTATATTTCTAAATCCGATAAAGTTCTTTGCTCCCGCAAGACCCTTGATAGGCGGGATAAATGTATGTGAACCGGTTGCGATCAATAGTTTGTCGTACCCTGTTCTTTCACCATTTTCAAGAATAACTTCCTGCGCTTCGCGATCAAGCCCGGTGACTTCCACGCCTTTAACCCAATTAACTTTGTAAAGATCCTCAAAGTCCGGCTCTGCAAAGCAAAGACGCTCAAGGGACCTGTGGCCGCTCAAGTACTGATGAAGTATACATCTCGAATAAATAGCCTTGTCCTTGGAAATAAGGGTGATCTCTGCTTCCGGGTCTTTTTTCCGAAGCTCTCGAACACCATTTACACCTGCTGCTGAGGAACCGATAACGACATATCTCATCTCTCTACCTCCTCAAGTGTGATGGCGTGCATAGGACATTTCTCTACACACATCGGATCAGGACTTCCGTCTTCTGTACGATGGACACACATATTGCACTTCATGATCTCTTTATGCTTTATGGAATCATACTTCAATACTCCATAAGGACAGGACATGACGCACATATAGCAGCTCGCGCACTGTTCCTTATCATATTCAACATATCCCGTCTCAGGATTTTTGTGCATCGCGCCTGTCATACAGGTATAAACACACTCAGGCTTATCGCAATGACGGCAAAAAATAGGCGCCGGCTTGATCTCGGAATCAATAACAACACGATTTCTTGCATCTGCACTGTCAGTCTGATGACTCACGATACACGCTGTCACACAGGTAAGGCAGCCAATGCAGCGGCTTCGGTCAATCTTTATTCGATACATGATCATCCCTCCTGTATTTTTTCAAAATTGCAGGTTGCGCCCTTATAATTCGGCTCTTTTGAATACTTGTCATAGTTTGACGGTGTGAGCCTGTTACATTCTATGTAATGGATCGGAGCATAAAGCTGATCGTATGGTACATCATCCGTGATCTGAACATTAAATACTGCGCTTTCTCCATTCACCGAGTGAACACGTATCTCATCCATCCACTTTATTCCCTTTTCCGCAGCAAGCTTTGTATTCATAAGAATATAGGCTTTTTTCGCAGAAACATCTTCTACGAATTTAACTTCTTTCGTGCGGCTCTGTGTATGCCACTGTCCGACAGTTCCACGTCCCGTATTAAATATATAAGGGAACTCCTCTGTCTGTTTATAGGGATTATCAAGCGGTTCTTCAAAAATAAATTTCATGCGCTGATCAGGAGTGTAGAACTTTCCATCAGCATAAAGACGTCTTTCATCATCCTTAAATTCGCCTTCACGTCCCTCAGGATACGGCCATTGACGTCCTTTGGAATTTTCAAGTTCATCCCACTTCACACCGCTGAAATCGCACGGCATTCCTCTCGATATATCGCGAAGGAGATTGAAGCAGTCTTCCGGTGTTTCCCATTTTTCGATGGCTTTACCCATTCCAAGAGCCTTTGCAACGCCAAGGATCGCCTCATAGTCAGATATCTCATTCTCGCCTCGTGGAAGAACCGGCACCATCCTGCAAAGACGCCTTTCCAGATTTATATATGTACCGCATTTCTTAATACCGGGCACAACAGGGAAGAGTACTGTCGCATCCTCTGCCGACTCTGTAGTTTCATAGATATCCTGTACTACAAATAATTCCAGTTTTTTTACCGCGTCGGCAAAGGTCTTATTATTTGTCCAGCTGTGCTTCGGATTTGTGCAAAGGATCCACAACCCCTTTATCTCACCTGCATTTATGCCTTCGATTATCTTGTTGTAAGGAAGCGTCATCTTCTCTGCAAGCATCTGAGGCTCACATCCGACTATTTCCGAAACGATCTTTCTGTCCTCTTCATTTGCAAAATCACGTCCTCCGAAAAGGCAGGTTGTGTTGCTGAAAAGGCGGCTTCCCATCGCATTGCACTGTCCTGTTATGGAATTTGGACCTGTACCGGGTTTTCCGATATTTCCGGTCATTGCACATACGTTTATGATCGCGTTTACTCCACGTACCGCCTCGTATCCCTGATTTATACCCATTGTCCACCACATGGATACGGCTTTTCCGTTGTGGATCATTTCTACCAGCTCCATGACCTGAGCCTCAGTAAGTCCTGTTTCAGCTTCCGCGCGATCGATCGTAAATGCCTCTACAAAATCTCTGAATTCCTCAAAATTACTGGTGTGCTCTATTATAAATTTATGATCGATCCAGCCCTTCTTTATCAAAACATTGGATATGATGTAAAGAAGCGTTAAATCTGCTCTGGGCTTTATCTCATAGTAATAATCCGCGTTTTTGGCGGTTTCTGACCTGCGGGGATCGATGACTATGAGCTTTCGGTCCGGTATCTTGTTTCGAAGGATCCTCTGCCATACGATCGGATGAGCTACCACCGGATTTGCACCGATCAAAATTATCGTATCGGAGAGCTCCAGATCTTTTAAGGTATATCCCGGTGCATCATAACCGTAGCTCTGCTTCATTCCGACTGCTGCAGATGCCATGCAGAGTCTGGTATTTCCGTCTACATTTGTATGAAGATAGTCACGCATCACATGTCCAAATATGGCAAATTCTTCAAGAGTCAGCTGTCCCGTGGATATACCTGCAACAGCCTCCGTTCCATACTTTTCCTGCAACTCTTTCAGCTTATCCGCAACATACTTAAAGCCCTCGTCCCATGAAACTTCTTTCATCGTACCATCTGCCTGCTTGATCTTTGGCAGCGAATTGGGCTTTGTCGTGGTCTGCTGCTTATCAAGTGATATACCCTTGATACAGCTAAAACCGTCATTTACAGGATACCCCGGTGTTGGAACGACTTTTACTACGCGCCCATCTTCAACATAGAAATCCAGATTGCAGTCTATTGCACAATAATTGCAATTCGTCTGAATTTTTTGCATATACCTTCCTCCTGTTATTCAAATAATCACGATGACCGGATCACTTAAAATGTATTCCACCCCAGTAGACGTTGTTGTTTATCTTTGTCTCAGGTAAAAGCTCGACATCTTTTAACGCATATTCCTTGAATTTCTCAAATCCAACACGATCGATTATGTATCCGATGTGCTCTTTTCTGGCAGGTGCATTCGGAGAAATAAATTCTTCTACGAAAGCATAGGTATTCTTTATGATCTTTACGATATTGTCTTCATCTGCCCATACAAGGAAATCCTGACCGAGACGCGGATTTTTCTTACCTGTACGGCCCATGATAGTGAGCTTATAGTACTTCTTTTTGCTTCTGGTCCATGCTCTTGTCGGGCACTTGGTAACGCAAACTCCACATCCGATACATTTATCAGTGTTTCTTACGATCTTATAATTCTCAACGCTCAGCGCACCGACTGACAGAGAATTACATCCCTTTACGCAGGCTTCGCAGCTGATACATCTCGTCGGATCATACTGCGGCTCAGTCATGCCGATGATACCGAAATCATGCATCCTGACCTTCGCACAATCATTTGAGCATCCTGTGCAGGCTACCTTAAAGTGAAGATCATTCGGAAATATCTCCTTATCGATCCTGCGGGCAAGCTTTGATGTGTTGTAATTAGCAAAAGGACACACATTATTTCCGATACATGCGGAAACATTTCTCGTTCCTGACGCTGAATATCCCTTTTCTCTGTCTTCCTCGTTCTGATTTATCCCTACCTTTTCAATGATCGGCTGGAGCTTTTCATTTACGGCGTCCATATCTTCCAGATGGATACCCTCGATCTCAAATCCCTGACGGGTAGTCAGATGAACATAACCATTACCATATTCCTTGGCGATCTCCTGAACCATGCCGAGCACATCCGCATCCAGATATCCACCGGGTACACGGATACGAGAAGCGCCAATGCCGCGCTTTTTTGTAATACGCCAGGCATTCTTTTTTGCTTTTTTAGTATTTATATCCAGACTCATGGCACTCCTCCTTAATCAAATAATTCCTTGGCCTCAGTATAGTTAAATACCGGTCCGTCAAGGCATACATACTTATCATCCATCTTGCAGTGTCCGCATTTTCCGAGTCCGCAGCACATCTTTCGCTCATAAGACGTCCATATCTGCTGATCTTCAATGCCAAGTTTCTGAATTTCCATGATCGTAAACTTGATCATTATCGGAGGACCTACACAGATAAATACGGCATTTGCTTTGTCCTTAAACTTAAGATCCGGAATGTACTTTGTGACCATTCCGACCAGTCCCGTGTAGCCTTCAGGCGCATTGTCGACTGTCTTTATGACATTTATGCTCTTTTCCCATTCCTCAAAATCAGCCTTAAATAGCACGTCATCCGGGCTCTTGAATCCCGCGATAAGAGTAGTGCTGACTGCTTCGTCCGGATTAGACGCAAAGTACTGTATCACTCCCCGCATGGGTGACACACCTGTTCCGCCGCCGATGATAACGATTTCTTTTCCCTTGAAATTATCAATGTCAAATCCATTTCCATAAGGTCCGCGTATCAGCAGGGAATCACCAACATAGTTTTCAAATACTTCGTTTGTTACCTTTCCTACTCGACGTATGGTAAAGTCAACGAGACCCTCTCCGATACCGCTTACAGAGATAGGCGCCTCACCAAATTTAGGAAGCGAAACTTCAAAAAATTGTCCCGGTTTTACATCTCCATCAAATTCCATCCGGAAAGTGTATTCAAGTTTTGTATGCTTTATTACTTCATTTATCTTCGAACGAACCGGAATATATTCATTTTTCATATTCATTTCTCCTCCTTTGCAAGACGATTCAAAATAGTGGAATATGAAATATATTCCGGACACACATCATCGCATCGTCCGCAGCCTACGCACATCGGATATCCAAATCTCTTTTCAAAATCATAGACTTTGTGCATAACCTTGAAACGAACTCTGTCAGACTGATCCTTTCTAAATTCAAAGCCACCGGCGATCTGAGAATATCCGTCGATCTGACAGGATGCCCATACTCTGCGGCGCTCTCCTGCTTTTTTATTATCCTTGTAGAAAATATCCTGCATTGTAAAACATGTGCATGTCGGGCATACAAAGTTGCATCTGCCGCATCCGATACATCTTTCACCGTATTCTTTCCAGATGGGATCATCCTTACTTTCCTTTGATAGTTTCGGTAAGGTGACCTTCGTAGGATTTTCAGTAACAAAATCAGGAGTTACAGACGCTTCGCTTCCCTCTTTGAAATATTCAGCAAGCTCATCATCTTTCGCATCGATCTCTACATTTCCATCGACGATCTTCATGTACATGTCGTAGTTATCTGCCTTGTTTGTACCCATAGAAACGCAGAATCCGGATTCGCAGGAATGTTCACATCCCATCAGGACAAACTTTGCCTTTTCACGAACACGCTTATAGTAGAAATCCTCAAATTTGTTGTCGAGATATATCTGATCCAGTCGCTTAAGCGCGTGCATATCGCATGCACGGAGAAAGATCAGTATCCCCTTATCCGGTCCCTTTGGTACGGTTGTTTCATCATCCGTAAAGTAAAATAAAGTCTCGTTTATCGATAACAAAGCTTCCTTAAATGAATAATCTGATTTCTTTTCCCACTCAATTTCATCAAGCGAAGTGATCTTGTCATAACGGATCACATCTATTTCCGAAAATGTTCCGTCTCCAATCTTTAACACAGGTGCAAAGATATCGTACTTTTCCTGTATTTTCGTAAAAATCTGATCCGCTTTGTCTTTTAATATCCGGTATCCCATTCACAGCTCCTTCCAAAAATTTCTCTTTCCTGTACCACATATTTTTCCCAGCCAGTTAAAGAACAAAGAATTTTTATCTTATAGAAATTCAATCGAATCTCCCTGTAAAATAAAAAAGCGCACACCTATAATTATTATCGGTTATGCGCTCTATTTATTCCGTGATCTAAATCACATTTGTTATTTTTTTGTCAGATTACACATTTTATAAACTGCGTTTTTGTTGAGAAATCACAATCAATAACACCGCAAGCTCCATTTCGGCTGCTTATCCAAATAATATTTTTTGCTTCTGCACGTTTACAGCGGCATTTACGCCAAATGGAATTATACATCGCGGCAGAGCATGACCAATGTTTATATTGCAGACTATCGGCAGTTCCAGATCTGCTATTACTTCTGTAAGGGCCTGCTTATATTCTGCCTCATATACTCTGTCCATCGGCTTTCCAATTAGCACTCCGGTTACTGCATCAAATACACCGTATTCTTTTAGAAATTTAAGTGCTTTTCTGTATTTCTCAGGCGTCATTTGTTCTTCGCTTGATTCCAGCAGCAGGATTTTTCCTCTCCATTCCTCAGCAGACGGGAAAAGCTGATACTTACTGCAAAGCCCCGGCATATCCTCATACCGCTCACCATCAAATATGTCGTATATGGTGTCTATACAGCCACCAAGGATTTCCCCGGAAAATTCACCCTTTCCCTGTAAAAGCATAAATCCGGTGTCTTTCATAGGTACAGGATCTACACCAAGCTGATCTTCTCCGAAAGAAGTCCTTTCTTTATACCAGCTGCCGCTCGGTGTTATCTCTCTGATACTGCCGGTGGTTATAAGCTCCTTAAAATACTTTTTTGAATACGGCAATATATCTTTTCCCATCTCACATACATCAGCAAGAAATGACTGTCCGTAAAAAGTCTTTACGCCTACTTTATGAAGCATTAGGTGATTAATGGTCGTGTCGGAAAATCCAAGAAAGATCTTATCATTTACTGCATTTTTTAGTTCGTCATTTCCAAAAAGATATGGCAGAAGCCTGTAGGTATCGTCGCCTCCTATAGCGCACAGGATCATATCGATTTCCGGATCCTTATACGCATTTATGAGATCCTCGGCTCTCTTTTCAGGATGAGACTCAACATACTCTATTCCCTTGAGTGCATGCGGCATGAACTTTACATTGAGCCCCATTTCCTCAAGCCTTTTTATGCCAAGTTCTAATTCATGTTTAACAAAATCCTCCCCGATGGTTCCCCTGGAAAGGCTCACGATTCCCACAGTTTTTACCATAGCACAGCACTCCCTTTATCTGATTTTTTCAGATTGTAACTCTATTGGAGTGCGATGTGCAAGTTTTTGATCATATTATTTACTCGTAGTCGATCACGATCTTTATTCCGCCCGCTGCCGGATCTGCCGCGAACGCAAAAGCTTTTTCAGCATCTTCATGCTTGAAGTGATGAGTTACGATCTCAGGTGTCTTTGTTCTGTGAGTGTCGATATTGTTGAAAGCCTCAACAATATCGCTATGCTCGTATCCACATGAACCCTTTACGGTGATCTCAGCAGACAGGAGATTTGCTGCATTTAATTCCGTAGGCTTCTTATATACAGCTACGATCACAACTCTTGAGTGCTCCTTCGCCATTCCCAGGATTTCAGGCAGGATAGGTGCCGCACCGGCGCAGTCGATATATGCGTCGATATTTGCTCTTTCCTGACCAAACTGGGTATAAACTGCTCCGAGTTTGCTCTTAAGGAACGGAAGTATCTCTCCGTCACGTGCCGGACAGTAACCGATACCGCCCATCTTTTCTACCATTTCAAGACGCTTCTCATTCATGTCTACAACGATCGGATTACGGCATCCTGATGCCAGTACTGCGTTCAATGCACAGAGTCCGATAGTTCCTGCTCCATAAATAAGCACGTTGTCAGATGCCTTAACATTTATCCTGTTTTTTGCATGAGTAGCAACTGCCAGCGGCTCTATCACGACTGCTTCGTCAAATGTGGTGTCATCGCTGAGTCTGAAAAGGTTATATCCGTACTTCGCATCTTCCACAACCATGTACTCAGAAAATGCTCCTGCTATGTCACATCCCATCATTCCGTTTCTCTTTGCCACGGCAGGATTTACAAATACTCTGTCACCTACATTGATGTCCTTAACTTCTTCTCCGACCTCGTGAACGATTCCGACCATTTCATGACCAAACTGACCGTCATGTCCGAACTGCCCTTTTTTCAGGATACCGACACCGATACCGTCATAGAGGTATGCTGTGAGGTCTGAACCGCATATCCCGGCTCTCATAACTTTCACAACTACATCTGTTCCGGATGCTTTCGGCATCTCTACTTCTTCTATCCCGAGTTTCTTTGGTTCGTAATAAATCA
>CAMVTN010000086.1 GCA_947170415.1 uncultured Lachnospiraceae bacterium
CCCAATGTCTGTTACTCGGAGATTTTATTAATATATTCCTCTGTTTCTCAACCACTCTGCGTAGAGGTCAGGGCGACGTTCGGCTGTCCTGTGTATTGACTGCTGCATACGCCAGAGGTCTACTTTTTTGTGATCACCGGAAAGAATGATATCCGGTACTTTTTTGCCCTTCCATTCTGAAGGACGGGTATACTGAGGATACTCCAGGAGACCGTTTCCAAAGGATTCCGTTTCTGCGGATACATCATTATGGAGTACACCCGGAACAAATCTGGATACGGCATCCATCATCACAAGCGCAGGAAGTTCTCCACCTGTCAGCACATAGTCACCGATAGAGATCTCATCCGTGACGATCTCCCTAAGAATACGCTCATCTATACCTTCATAATGACCGCAGAGAAAGACCAGATTATCAGCTGTGCTCAATTCCTTTGCCAGGTCATTATTAAAGACCTTTCCTCCGGGAGATGTGAAGATCACACGGGTCTTTTCTTGTGTACCATTAACCGACTTTTCACCTGCATGCGCCGCAATATTCTCCATTGCACGCTGATATGCCTGCCAGACCGGTTCACACTGGATAAGCATACCTGCACCACCGCCGTATGGATAATCATCGACTGAACCATACCGATTTTGTGAAAACTCCTTTAAGTTTACCGTATCGAGATCCACTAATCCGGTTCCCACAGCACGTCCCATGATACTTGTCTGCATGGCATTTCGGATCATATCCGGAAATAAAGTGATTACCTGAAAATACATACTTATTCCATTCCGTTCAGCAGATGAACTTTCATTACGCCATTTTCAAGATCCACATCGAGGATACACTGCTGAATGGCAGGTATCAGTATCTCTTTTCCGGACTCTCCCTTAACGGTGTAAACATCATTTGCACCGGTATGGAGGATCTCCGTAATTTTTCCAATTTCTCTGTCATCGTCAGTTACTACTTTCAGACCGATGATATCTACTTCAAAGTACTGACCTTCCTGAAGATCTGCCGCATCCTCACGTGTTACGAGGATATTCCATCTGCGATACTTCATTACATCATTTATATCATCGATACCACGGAACTTTACGATAACCAGATTCTTAAAATACTTTACATTTTCTATTTCTGCTTCGACTTCCGTTTTTCCATTAGACAGCAGCACTTTCCCAAAAGACGAAAAGCGGTCAGGGTCATCCACTGTCGGATAAACCTTGACCTCTCCTCTTATGCCGTGGGTGGAAGTAATTGTGCCTGCTGACACATATCCATCACTGAACAATTTCTACATTCACCTTTTTGTTTTCTCTTGAAGAAGCGGCCTTGACAACAGAACGGATAGCCTTGGCAATTCTACCCTGCTTTCCGATAACCTTCCCCATGTCTCCGGCTGCAACTTTAAGCTCTACTTCGATGGTTCTATCATTCTCGGTTTCGGTAACCTGTACCTCTTCCGGATGATCTACAAGTGCTTTGGCGATAACCTCTACAACTTCCTTCATCGTATACCTCCTCCATATTGCTGCGACTCACGCGCCTTAGAAAGGATTCCCGAAAAAATTGCGTTACGGGTTCCCCTCACGAAGCAGGAATTATGCGAGGATGCCTGCCTTCTTGAAAAGTCTGGCAACAGTCTCTGTAGGCTGAGCACCGTTAGCAAGCCACTTCTTAGCAGCCTCTTCGTCAACCTTGAATGCTGCAGGCTCCTGAAGGGGATCGTATGTACCGATCTCGTCAACTGCCTTTGCGCAGCTTACGGATACACGTGAATCTGCTACTACTACTCTGTAGAACGGAGCCTTCTTCTTACCAATTCTCTTTAATCTGATCTTAACTGCCATTGTTGTTTCTCCTTAACTTAATTAAAATTAATTATTAGCTTTTATATATTTCAAATGCATTATTGCATACTGAAATCAACACATATTTAACGCATACCTCTCATGAGGTTTGAAAGATTTCCGAGACCGCCGAAACCGCCTCTTTTTCTGCCCTTCATCATTCCGGGCATCTTTTTCATCATTTTCTGCATTTCCTTAAACTGTTTTACCAGTCGGTTTACATACATGATGTCCACACCGGAGCCCTTAGCTATTCTCAGCTTTCTCTGTGGTGTCAGGATATCCGGATTAGCTCTCTCTGCCTTTGTCATGGAATGAATGATCGCTTCATTGCGGTTCAGCGCTGTTTCATCAACCATACCGCTTATATCCTTACCGCCTGTAAGTCCCGGTAGCATACCAAGGATAGAAGTGAGTCCACCCATCTTTCTCATCTGATCCATACTGGTCAGATAATCATCAAAGTCGAACTTTCCTTTTTTTACTTTATCCTGCATGCCCTTCGCTGCTTCGACATCTACCGTTTCAGCGGCTTTTTCGATAAGCGAGAGCACATCACCCATACCAAGGATCCTGGAAGCCATTCGATCAGGATAGAACTGTTCCAGATCCGAAAGTTTTTCACCCATACCAACAAAAAGAATGGGCTTTCCTGTTACAGAACGGATTGAAAGGGCTGCACCGCCTCGAGCATCACCATCCATCTTGGAAAGGATAACGCCGTCGATTCCGACCTTTTCATCAAATCCACGGGCAACATCAACTGCTGCCTGACCTGTACTTGCATCTGCAACAAGGAGTGTATCAAGTATCTCAACATGCTCCTTGATGCGTTTCAGCTCGTCCATCAGCTCTTCATCGATCTGCTGACGACCGGCTGTATCGAGTATAACGACCGTATGACCGTTCTTCTTAGCATATTCAACTGCGGCTTCTGCGATCGCAACAGGATCTTTTGAATCCTCCATTGCGAAAACTTCAACGCCCTGCTTTTCACCGTTTATCTGCAGCTGCTTGACAGCGGCGGGACGATAAACGTCACAGGCAACGAGCAGGCTCTTCTTGCCCTTTGTCTTGAGCTTTCCTGCAAGTTTTGCGGTAGTTGTTGTCTTACCTGCACCGTTCAGGCCGCACATCATGATGACTGTAACACTCTTACCGGGTGCAAAAGTCAGCTCTGTGGTATCAGATCCGAGGAGACTTATCATCTCTTCGTTAACGATCTTGATAACTGTCTGTCCGGGATTTAATCCATTAAGAACTTCTTCACCGACAGCTCTCTCCTCAACCGACTTAACGAACTGTTTTACTACCTTGAAGTTTACATCTGCTTCCAAAAGAGCCATCTTTACTTCCTTCATGGAAGCCTGGACATCTTTTTCAGTCAGTTTTCCTTTGGATCTGAGACCCTTGAAAACATTTTGTAGTTTTTCTGTAAGGCTTTCAAATGCCACTATAAATCACCCAATATCCTGTCTGCCAGATCCTGTATTTTTTCTGCTTCCGGGCTTTCGATCTTTTTCGAAAGCTCGCGTATCTCACCGGCAAAGGATTTCATCTCTTCAAATTTTTGTACCAGATGCAGTCTTTCTTCGTAATTTTTCAAAGCTTTTCTGCAGCGGGCTATCATGGTCGATACAGCCTGTCGGCTTATACCATACTGCTCTGCAATCTCCGCCAATGACAGATCTTCCATCGTGTAAGCATCATATACTTCACGCTGACGGTCATTCAGAAGTTCTCCGTAAAAATCATAGAGCAGTGCTTCTTTTGCAAACTCTTCCATCGCAGAGACCTCCACAACATACGGAATGATAACACAGAGAATGCCGAGTGTCAACACTAAATATTAACACCCGGCATTTATTAATTTTTACCTGAAATATTAGAGCGTTGCTCTTACCTGCTTGGGACGGAATCCCTGTTTATCAAGTGCTGCGAGGATACGTTCTTTATGATCTGTTCCAAACGCCTCCATAGTGATACGGAGTTCCACTGCAGCTGAACGGTTGATGGTGATGAACTGATTATGCTCAAGCTTTATTACATTTCCGTTCTGCTTTGCGATAACTCCTGCAACACGCTCAAGTTCACCCGGCTTATCCGGAAGAAGTACTGAAACAGTAAAGATCCTGTCTCTGAGGATAAGTCCCTGCTGCACAACTGATGACATGGTGATAACATCCATGTTTCCGCCGGAAAGGATCGAAACTACTTTCTTACCCTTACAGGTCAGCTGCTTCAGCGCTGCTACAGTTAAGAGACCTGAGTTTTCAACAACCATCTTGTGGTTTTCTACCATGTCCAGGAAAGCCATGACGAGGTCAGAATCCGGTACTGTGATGACATCGTCAAGATTTTTCTGAAGATACGGGAAAATATTCGCTCCCGGAGTCTTTACTGCTGTACCGTCGGCAATAGTGGATGCTGACGGAAGCGTTGTTACCTTGCTGTTTCTGAAAGATTCACTAAGACATGCAGCGCCTTCCGGCTCAACACCGATGACTTTTACCTTTGGATGCATGAGCTTTGCAAGTGTGGAAACACCTGTTGCCAGTCCGCCTCCTCCTACAGGAACGAGGATGTAATCTACAAGAGGAAGTTCCTTAAAGATCTCCATTGCGATGGATCCCTGTCCGGTAGCTACTCCCAGATCGTCAAAAGGATGAACAAAAGTGTATCCGTTTTCCTTTGCGAGTCGAAGTGCTTCCTCTGCAGCATCATCATACACATCTCCGTGAAGGACTACCTCGGCTCCGAGAGCCTTTGTACGATTAACCTTTATAAGAGGTGTTGTTGTCGGCATTACGATGACTGCTTTGCATCCAAATACCTGCGCTGCATATGCAACACCCTGTGCATGGTTTCCTGCTGATGCAGTGATAACGCCCTTTGCACGCTCAGCGTCGCTCAATTTGCTGATCCTGTAATATGCGCCACGGATCTTATATGCACCTGTTCTCTGCATATTTTCCGGTTTAAGGTAGACATTATTTCCGCAGCTTTTTGAGAAAAAATCACTCTGAATGAGTTTTGTCTCAAGGGTTACTTCCTTAACCTTTTCAGAGGCTTCCTCAAATGCCGGCAGTGTCAGAAACTTTGTGTTGTCGCTCATATGATCTCCTTAAATTCATGCCAGTTCTTATTACTAAGAAATATCTGACGTAGTGGGACGTCCTTTTTTTCAGCGCATGGTAGCAGGCATAAACATTTGTCTGTTATTAAATTGCGTTGTCGTATTAAAGCGTTAATTCTAAAAAGAACTTGAGCAATATAATCTACCTTTTATTCGGATTTGTCAAATAATCCATTAACAAATTTATCCGGATCGAACCTTTCAAGGTCCGTCACTTTTTCACCGAGACCTATATATTTTACCGGTATATGAAGTTCGTTCTGGATCGCGATAGCTATTCCACCCTTTGCGCTACCGTCTAGTTTTGTTAAAACAAGTCCGGTCACATCGGTCACTTCCATGAACTGCTTTGCCTGAGAAAGTGCATTCTGTCCGGTGGTTCCATCAACGACAACAAGTGTCTCACGGTTGGCATCAGCATACTCAGTCTTAATGATCGTATTGATCTTATTAAGCTCATTCATGAGATTCTTTTTGTTGTGAAGTCTTCCTGCTGTATCGCAAAGAAGGATATCTGTGTTTCTCGCTTTTGACGCCTGTATAGAGTCAAAAATGACCGATCCCGGGTCTCCGCCTTCTACGCCCTTTACAATATCAACCTCTGTTCTCTTCGCCCAGATGTCGAGCTGATCTATGGCAGCAGCACGGAATGTATCTGCTGCAGAAAGCAGAACCTTCTTTCCTTCGTTCTTGTACATGGCAGCGAGCTTGCCGACAGTAGTAGTCTTGCCTACTCCGTTCACGCCTACTACGAGCACAACAGACTTACCTCTTTCAAAGGCATAAGGATCATCACTTCCGGTCTCACGGAGTGCTTCTTTCATGTTTTCCATCAGAAGTTCCCTGCATGCAGAAGGCTCGGATATGCGCTTTTCACGCACCTGTACCTTTAATTTCTCGATAAGCTGCTCAGTTGTGGCGATACCGACATCACCCATTACGAGATTTTCTTCCAGTTCCTCGTAAAACTCCTCATCAATTTCCTTGTATCCTGTAAAAAAGCTCGTAAGTTTAGAAAAAAATCCCATAAATACTCCTTAAAATCACTTGTATTCGTCACTGGTCAGATCCACGTTTACCTGAGTGGAAACGCCCTTTTCCTGCATGGTTACACCATACAGACGGTCAGACTTCATCATTGTTCCTCGTCTATGTGTTATGACGATAAACTGCGTATGATCTGTAAGCTTTGTCAGATAGTTTGCAAAACGGTCTACGTTTGCCTCATCAAGAGCCGCCTCGATCTCATCCAATAGACAGAATGGCGACGGCTTAAGAGCCTGTATAGCAAACAAAAGCGAGATCGCACTGAGAGCCTTTTCTCCACCTGAAAGCTGCATCATATTCTGCAATTTCTTTCCGGGCGGCTGTGCGATGATCCTTATGTCTGTTTCCAGAAGGTTTTCAGGATCTACAAGCTCCAGTGTACCCTTACCGCCTCCGAAAAGCTCCTTAAATACAATATCGTATTCTTTTGCAATTTCTGTGAACTTTTCAGCAAACTGCTTTTTCATACTCGTATCAAGCTCGGCAATGATATTATTCAGATCTTCCTCCGCTTTCACGAGATCATTTCTCTGATCATTCATAAATGTATAACGTTCATCCAGGCTCTTAAATTCCTCGATAGCGTTTACATTTACATTTCCGAGATTTCTGATGGCAGTTTTTACTGCATCAGTCTCCTTCTTCATTTTTGAAAGATCTGTTAGCTCAGGATTTTTGAGTTCTTCCGCTGCACCTCTTGTCAGCTGATACTCATCCCACATATAACCGGTCAGATAATCCTGACTTCGTTCACTCTTTTCTTTCTGAGCATTCAGTCGATCTATCTCGCGCTCTATACTGCTCTTTTTTTCTGCAAGTTTTTCACGGAGGTCAACGATCTCATTGCGGCTCTTTGACAGTTCTTCCTTTTTGGTGATCAGTTCTTCCAGTTCCTTATGACGGGTATCATTATTGTCACCAAAAGACTCAATCTGTTTTCTGAGTTCACTGATCTTTTCTTCTTTTTCTTTGATCTCGTTTGCATCGTTTTCGAGATTTTTCTTATTCTGCGTAATCTCAGACTTTGCATGAGCCAATGACTCTTCCAGTCGTCTGATATTCTGTTCGCCGAATTTCTGCTCCTGAAGGAGTGATGCATTACTTAGATCCGCCTCGTTAAGAGTTTTTCTGAGCTCACTTGCCCTTGCTGACTTCTTTTCATGATCTATGGTCAGTTCTTCGTTCTTTGCAGTGAGTTCTTTCTCTGACTTCTCAGACTCAGCGAGCTGTGCTTCGATCTCTGCCTGATTTTCCTTTAACTGACGAATATGCTCAGTGATCTCATCATTCTGACGGACCATTGCAGAACTTCCCTCAGCAAATTCTTTCTTTTTATCTTCCAGATTCTTTAAGTTGAGTGCACAGGTATTCCTGCGAATTTCTGCATCTTTCTGGTTTTTCTGAGTTTCTTCACGAAGCTTATTGTTTTCTCTGACAGCGTCCTGAATATCCTCTTTTTTAGCAAGGCAGGCATCTATTTCCTTAAGGGCATCTTTTATCTCTTTCTGGAAATTGTCGATCTCACGACCTCTTCCGAGAAGTCCACCCTTATTTCGGAATGATCCACCGGAAATGGATCCGCCGGGATTCAGCGCTTCTCCGGATAACGTAACGATTCGTGTCTTGTATTTGAATTTACGGGCGATCGCAAGAGCATTATCCACCGTATCTACAACGAGGTAATTTCCAAGGAGGCTGGATGCCACCTTTTCATACTGCTTATCAAAGCTTACGAGTGTATCCGCCGCGCCGATCGCACCCGGCATATCCAGAGCTTCCGGATAGCCGAGCTCACGCTCCTGTATGGCATTTAAGGGCAGGAAAGTCGCACGTCCGGCTCTCTCATCCTTAAGGTACCTGATCATACGCTTTGCGGTCTCTTCGTCCTTTGTAACGATATTCTGGAGATTTCCGCCGAGCGCTGTTTCTATAGCTGTCTCATACTTTGCATCTACATGGATAAGGTCAGCCACTACGCCGCAAAGACCACGTTCCTTAGATTTCTGTTCCATGGTCTTACGGACTGCATTTCCATAACCCTCGTATCTCTCTGCCATATTTTTAAGAGACTCGAGTTTGGACTTTTTCTCGTGATAATCGATTTCCAGCGAATGATGCTTTGTATCGATCTTCTCACGTTCTTCGCGGAGTTTTCCTGCTTTTTCTTCTATAGCTGCCAGTGTCTCGTCATTCTTACGGATTTCATCGTTTATGGCATCAAGTTCCTTAACACCATTCTTAATTTTTTCCTCGACGTCAGACTCATCTGATTTACTGGTCAGCAATTTCGCATTAAGCTCTGCTCTCTTTATAGTTGCCTGTTCGAGCATCGCGTCATAACGATCCTTATTTCCTCGTATGGAGGAACGGCCATTCAGGAGATCGATCACTGCGCTCCTGTTTTCTTCGATCTGTCTGTTAAGCTCAAATATTTCCTTATCAAGTCCGGTCAGTTCATCACGTATAGAATCAAGTCCCTCCGTACCGGCAGCGACCTTTGCATCTGTTTCTTTCTTTGCTTCCCTTGCTTTTTCCAGTTCTGCCGTGAAGCTCTCCTGTTCTTTCTCAAGGTCAGTTATTCTGCGTGTGAAATGCTCATCACTTGTCTTAACAGTATTGATCTGTTCTGTAAGGACATTGATCTTTCCCTCGATCTCACCCTTTAATAATTTCGAGCCATTGATCTCGTTTCTCTTTTCCTCGATCTCATGATCAAGCTCCTCAATCTCCGTTCCGCTCTTTTCATACTTTATCTTGCTTTCTTCAAAGCTTTCAGTCACTTCACGCAGATCGTTCTGGGCGATATTACCCTTCTTTTCGATATCAGAAAGAACCTCATCAAGCCTGTCGGTCTCGAGAAGGAATACGTTAACATCGAGTTCTTTCAGTTCTTCCTTCTTTTTCAGATATTCCTTTGCAGTCTCAGCCTGCTTTGAAAGCGGTCCGATCTGCTTCTCAAGCTCAGATAAAATATCGTTTACACGCACAAGATTGTTCTTTTCATCCGCAAGTTTTTTCTGTGCGGCACTTTTTCTTCTCTTGTACTTAACGATTCCTGCCGCTTCGTCAAAGAGTTCACGGCGTTCATCCATTTTTCCGGAAAGAATCTTATCGATCTGACCCTGTCCGATGATCGAATAGCCTTCCTGTCCGATACCTGTATCATAAAAAAGCTCCTGTACGTCACGCAGACGACAGTTATTGCCATTCATCAGATATTCGCTTTCACCGGATCTATAGACACGACGAGCTACAGTAACCTCGTCATACTCAACGTTAAGCGCATGATCGGCATTATCCAGCGTGATAGCCACATATGCATAACCCATGGGCTTACGTGTCTCTGTACCGGAGAAGATGACATCCTGCATGGAAGCTCCTCGAAGTTCCCTTGCGCTCTGTTCTCCAAGCACCCAGCGCACCGCATCCGCAACATTACTCTTTCCGGATCCGTTAGGACCTACGATACCGGTTATTCCTCCCTTAAAGGAAAACTCTAATTTATTTGCAAATGATTTAAACCCCTGTATTTCAATACTCTTTAAGTACACCAGCTACCTCATCCCGTCCGCATGAACACGGACATTTTTTTGATACCTAAGTAATTAACACTTAAGTAATGCCTCATAAGCCGCATGCTGCTCTGCGCTCTTTTTTGAGCTGCCGTAAAGACCGATGACATTCTGATTTTTAAGCCACTCGTCGATTTTTCCTTCGCA
>CAMVTN010000087.1 GCA_947170415.1 uncultured Lachnospiraceae bacterium
GCTATTTGGAAGGTAAAGAGAAAAAGGCACAGATGTTATTTACACCCGGTGAAATAGAAGTTGCAATGCAGAAAGTGATGGATGAGTACGCCGGAGGAATACGTACGGACTATATTTATACGTCAGCAGGATTAGAGAAAGCTGACCAGGGATTACATGATCTGACAGCACTTCTTCCGGTAGTTGAAGTGGATGATATGTATGACCTTCTAAAACTATATGAGGTGAGAGAACGTCTTATTGTTGCTAGGGTACTTATCAGGCATCTTTCTGCAAGAAAAGAAACCAGATGGCATGGCTTTCAGGAATATGCAGACTATTCCGGTCGGGATGAAACGTATGACTGCTATATAAATTCGGTATTAGAAAACGGAAAGATTAAGATCATAAAGCGCGAACTTGTTTGAAAAGCAGATAAGAGGAGCATATATGGGTGTAATTATAGATAGTTCAAAATGTGTCTGCTGCGGAAAATGTGTGGATATATGCCCTGGAAATATCATTAGAAAAAATGAGGATGGAAAGGCATATATAAAGGAACCGGGAGAATGTTGGAGTTGTGTTTCCTGTATGAAAGAATGTCCTGTCGGAGCGATATCGTTCATTATTTCTCCGGAAATTGGAGGCAGGGGAGGAACTCTCTCTCTTATCCGGGATGGAAGTTATACAAAGTGGATCCTTGAGAAAACGAATGGAGATCATGAGTCCATTGTGACTGATACAAAAGAAGCAAATAATTATTAGGAGGTAACCGATGGACAATAGGTTGACACATTTAGACGCTCTTGATATCATGAGAGAAGTTGCTGCAGAGTGTGAAAAGCCTGTCATGCTATATTCGATAGGAAAAGACAGTTCTGTAATGCTTCATCTTGCATTAAAGGCATTTTATCCCGAAAAACCACCATTTCCTTTTTTACACATTGATACTACGTGGAAGTTTAAGGACATGATACGTTTTCGTGATGAGACAGCTAAAAGATATGGAATAGACATGATAGTTCACACCAATGAAGACGGTATGAAACAGGGGATAAATCCTTTTGATCACGGCTCATCCTACACAGACATCATGAAGACACAGGCACTTAAACAGGCGCTTTCAAAAGGTGGATATACGGCAGCATTTGGAGGCGGCAGGAGAGATGAGGAAAAGAGCAGGGCAAAGGAACGGATTTTTTCCTTTAGGAACAGTGCGCAGGCATGGGATCCTAAAAATCAAAGACCGGAAATGTGGAAACTTTATAACACACGGATACATAAAGGTGAGAGTATTCGCGTATTTCCGCTTTCTAACTGGACGGAAAAAGATATATGGCAGTATATAAAGCGTGAGAATATCCCTATCGTACCTCTTTACTATGCTGCAGAAAGACCTTGTGTACTCCGGGACGGGCAATGGATCATGGTGGACGATGACAGGATGAGGCTGCTGCCCGGAGAAGAAGTTCAGAGGAAGAAGATCCGTTTCAGAACTCTTGGCTGTTATCCGCTTACAGGAGGATTTGAATCAGATGCGACGGATATTGATGAGGTTATTGCAGAAACATTATCTGCAGTAGAGTCGGAAAGAACGACGAGAGTAATTGATAAAGATAGTGGCGACGGAAGCATGGAAAGACGTAAGAAAGAGGGGTATTTCTAGGAATGAAGGATTTACTCAAGTTTATAACCTGTGGAAGTGTTGATGATGGAAAGTCAACGCTCATCGGGCATATTTTATATGATTCAAAACTGCTCTACGCTGATCAGGAGAGAGCGCTGGAACTGGAATCAAAGGTAGGAAGCCGTGGAGGAAAAATAGATTATTCGTTGCTGCTTGATGGTCTTACAGAGGAACGTGAGCAAGGGATAACCATTGATGTAGCATATAGATATTTCACGACTGAGGCGAGGAGCTTTATAGTGGCTGATACTCCGGGACATGAGGAGTATACGAGAAATATGGCCGTCGGTGCTTCGTTTGCGGATTTTGCGATCATTTTGACAGATGCAAAAAATGGCGTGTTGGTGCAGACAAGGAGACATGCCCGTATATGCTCGGTAATGGGCATCAGACATTTTGTATTTGCGGTGAATAAGATGGATCTGGTGGATTACAGTGAGGAAGTTTACTGGAGGATCGAAAGACAGATAACAGAACTAAAAAGAGAACTGGGACTGGAAAGTGTAAAGATCATTCCACTGTCGGCAACCGAAGGGGATAATGTAACAAGACCGTCAAAGAACATGCCATGGTACACAGGAGGAACACTTTTATCATACCTTGAAACCGTAGATGTAAATAGTGATGAAGGAGAAGATGGATTTTATCTCCCGGTTCAGAGAGTATGCCGTCCTGATCATACATTTAGGGGATTTCAGGGACAGATCGAAAGCGGAAGCATACACATTGGAGATGAGATATCTGCGCTTCCAAAGCGGGAAAAAGCACATGTAAAGAAAATACTTGTCGGGGACAGAGAAACAACTGAAGCATATACAGGACAAGCCGTTACCATACAGCTGGATCGAGAAATTGATGTGTCGAGAGGTTCTGTACTGGAGAAAAATTCTGAGATAGATATCGCTGATTCTGTAGCGGCTACACTTATCTGGATGGACGATGTGCCGCTTATAAAAGGCGGAAATTATTTTGTTAAGATCGGAACGAGTATGATCCCGGCACAGGTTGTCGATATAAAATATACGATCGATGTTAATACCGGAGTTTTTCGAAGTAGTGATACACTGAATAAAAATGAAATAGGTGTTTGTCGTATCGTTTTCTCCGACAGGATAAGTGTAGATCGCTTCCAAAATCACAGAAGCATGGGAGAACTGATACTGATCGACAGAGTGAGCTTTATGACAAGTGCCTGTGGTGTTGTAGAGCAATATGATAAAGCCGGTGAATATGCAGCGGGAAAAATAGATACAAAAACGAGAAATGCGGCACTTGGTCAGCAAAGCCTGACTGTTATCTTTGATGCGGAGAGAGGGATCAAGACGGGAACGCTTGAAGATGCGGAAAAGAGACTGGTGCTTTTGGGACGTAATACATATCTGATAAAAGACAGTGAAACAAAAGACTATGAGATGACCCGGCAGATAGTTAAGCACCTAAATAGAGCAGGAGTTACGGTATTGTTGTTGTCATCGGAGGAAAAAGCACGCGAAAAAGACAAGGAAATACAAAAAATTGTCTATGCCGGAGAAGAAAAGGACGTAAATACGATCGTTGAGTTTGTAAAAAAAGTAACGGCGTATGATTATGATCTTACCAGAGATGAGGCGTATATTTGAACCGGCAGATATAGAGGAGGCAGGGCATGTCAGTTGATGAAATTCGTAAAAGACTTTTTGAACTGCAGGATACGAAGTACAGAGATTTTCAGAGCAAGCTGATCCCGAATATCGATCCTGAGACTGTGATAGGTGTCAGGACACCGGAACTCAGAAAGTTTGCTAAAGAGATTTTGAAAAGCGGAGATTATGCAGAGTTTTTAAGTGATCTGCCGCATAAGTATTTTGATGAAAATCAACTGCATGCGTTTTTGATCTCCGGGATGAAAGACTATGAGGAATGTCTGAATGCTTTGTGCAATTTTTTGCCTTATGTAGACAACTGGGCTACCTGCGACCAGATGTCTCCAAAGGTCTTTAAAAAACACAGACCGGAACTATTACCGAAGATAAAAGAATGGATCGGTTCAACAGAAGTCTATACGATCCGCTTTGCTGTAGGTATGCTCATGGAGCATTTTCTTGACGAGGACTTTTCTGAAGAATATCCGGAGATGGTATCTAAGCTCCGGTCTGACGAGTACTACGTGAATATGATGATCGCGTGGTACTTTGCTACAGCGCTTGCGAAGCAATATGATGCGATACTTCCGTATATCGAACAGAAAAAGCTTGATACATGGACTCATAATAAAGCTATCCAGAAGTCTGTGGAAAGCTATAGGATCACAGATGAGCAGAAAGAATACCTTAAGTCATTAAAACTAAAGAATATAAAGAAAGAGTAAAGTACAAAGAAGTATTGAAATAAAAAACAAGTTGCACAATCAAAATGGATAAAACTTCAAAAAACAGGCAAAGCTAACCATATAAGTCCAAATGATCATAAAGTTGTATTGTATTAATTGCTTTAAAAATCATCAAAACTATAGATTTGATGGTGAAAATGGCTAATTCATATACTTTAAAGGGATGGATTGTTCTCCTATTCGTGCAAAAATATATACAGATGAGACAAGTTTTTATAAGAAATTCACTAGTCCTGTATTGTAGGGTATCAGATCGTTTGTGAATTTATAAAAACTCTTTCGTCAAAAGTTTTTTGTAAGGGAGAAAATTGTATGGGAAGAAAAGCTAGGTTAGTGGGGACACGTGCTGCAGCTGTTAGTCTGGCACTTATGCTGGCTGCAGGCAGTGCACCGATCAATGTACTTGCAAAAGAAGTACGTGATGAGGCAGTAGTCAATGCAGTTCTTGAGGACGGTGGAGTTCAGGCAGATACTGCAAAAAAGAAAATTTCAAAAGAGTTGTTTACAAACGGTGATGTGTCAACAGGTACAACTGAGGGATGGACGATCACAAATACAGAGAGAGGCGATGTTGATGTTGTTTCTGTAAAGGAACTCGATGCAAAAGGCAGAGAAGACGCATCAGACGACGATAAGTGTATCTGGGTAAAGAACAGAGAGACTTGCGGAGCAGGTGCTCAGCAGGATCTTTCCGGAAAGCTTGAGGTTGGAAAGACTTATAAGTTCAAGGGTAAGCTCATGTACAAGGATGGCCCGGCAACAAAGGCTTTCCGTCTTGAGATCCAGAACGGTGACTCATACAGATACAGAGATAACATTGTTCAGTTCACAGCAAAGAAAGGTGAATGGACAGAATTTGAAGGAACATACACAATTCCTGAAAGCGTAACCTGCGAAGGAAAACAGTGGGAGTTCATGGACGATAAAAACTATGTATTCTTTGAGACTCCCTGGGCTCAGAATCCTTCAAAAGAAAATGACCTGATGGATTTCTATGTTGACGATATGTCCATGACCTATGAGACAGGTGATGCAGAGCTCGTAGAAAACGGTGATGCTGAAAATGGTGCAGAAGGCTGGACAACTTATGAGCATGAGGCAGGAAAGAATGAAAACCTCAAGATCGTAGAAACAGATGATGCCCACAGCGGAAAGAAAGCTCTTAAGGTAGTTAACAGAACTCTTACAAACGATGGTTTTGGTCAGAAGTTTGAGAATGAGTTCAAAGAAGGCTATACATATAAGTTCAGCGCATGGGTAAAGCAGGATTCTGTTGATTCACAGGATATCGCACTTTCTATCAGAAAGGGTACAGGACAGGCTTTTACCACTATCGATACTAAAACAGTTAAGAAGGGTGAGTGGGTAAACCTTTCAGGTCAGTATACATTCTCTGAGGATGATGACAGAGATGTTGTAAATGTTTACTTTGAAACACCTTGGAAGAGCGCATCGAGTGCAACAGAGGCTGATCTCGTAGACATCACAGCTGATGATCTTTCTATCATTGAGCTTTCACAGGATGTAAACGAAGGAAATAAGGACTACAGAGAGAGCGATATCAAAGCAGAACTTGAAGTTCCTGATGAGATACTTGGTGTTATCAACCAGGAAGCAGAAGCAAAGATCAAGCTCGATAAGCTTGAGAAGAATGGTTATAAGAACCTTAAGCTTACATTAGTTCTTCCGGAAAAGGTTAATGTTGATGACGGTGAGTTTAACGAGGATGCAATAAACGGCGATGCTAAGTTTGAAGTTGAAGATGGAAAACTTGTGATCGATGTTGATGGCGATGATGTTGCATTTGACGCTGAAGACGGACTTTTTGCAACACTTAAGCTTAAGATGAACGGCTATGTAAGAAAGGATGTTGAGGGCAAGTTTAATCTCCTTTCTGCTCACGTAGACGGCGGTAAGACTGTTTTCTATGATGTTAAGGATGCAGTAAAGGTCGTAAATCTCAAGTATCTTGATACAGGCGCTATCGCAAAGAAGCTTGGATGCTCTAACCCGCTTTATACTCAGGAATTCGGTGCTGATCCGTACGCTATCGTTTATAACGACAGAGTATATGTTTACATGACAGCTGATGACTATGAGTATGATGCAAACGGAAATCTTAAGGACAATCAGTACGGTTATATCAAGACTCTCAGAGTAATTTCTTCATCAGATATGGTGAACTGGACTGACCACGGCACAATGAAGATCGCAGGTCAGGACGGACCGGCTAAGTGGGCAAGCCACTCATGGGCTCCGGCTGTAGCACATAAGGTTATTGACGGCAAGGATAAGTTCTTCCTTTACTTCGCAAATGACGGAAGCGGAATCGGCGTAGTAGAGAGTGATTCTCCTATTGGACCTTGGAAAGATCCGGTTGGCGGATATCTCTTAAACAGAAAAGTTCCCGGCTGCGAAGGAGTTGAATGGTGCTTTGACCCTGCAGTACTTGTAGATGATGATGGTTCAGCTTACATCTACTTTGGTGGTGGAATACCGAACAATGGAGCAAATGGAGAGGCTTACAATCCTCATACTGCAAGAGTTGCAAAGCTCGGCGATGACATGATCAGTATTGATGGAGCAGCTGTAGAGATCGATGCTCCTGCAATGTTTGAAGACTCAGGTATCTTCAAGTATAAGGGTAAGTACTACTACAACTACTGCACAAACTTCATGAACCACAATAAGGAAGGTTATCCCGGAAACGGTAACATTGCTTACATGGTAAGTGACAGCCCGATGGGACCTTTCGAGTATGCTGGAGAAATCTTTGACAACCCGGCTACATGGTTCGGCGTTGGCGGAAATAACCACCATGCAACATTTGTATTCAGAGATAAGAGCTACTTCATTTATCATGCACAGACAGTTGCAAAGGAACTTGGTACAGCAAAGGGATACCGTTCAACTCATATCGACAGCATGTCATTTGACGAGGATGGAAAAATCCTTCCTATCAAGGGAACTTACGAAGGAATAAGCCAGCTCGAGACTCTTGATCCTTATAAGACCATCGAAGCAGAGACTATCGCATGGAATAAGGGTATCAAGGTTGCAGATATTGGCGACAGCAATGCAAACAGAGAGCTTACATCACTTGATGACGGCGACTGGACAAGTGTTGCAGGTGCTGACTTCGGAGCTGAAGGTGCAAACAAGTTTACTGCAAGAGTTAAGTCCGAGAAGGGCGGTAGCATCGAAGTTCGTCTGGACAGCCCTCAGGGAAGTCTCATTGGAACACTTAAGGTTCCTGCAGGAACAACTGAATATACTGATCTTTCAACAAAGATCACAAAGGTTACAGGTGAGAGAAACGTATTCTTCGTATTCAAGGGTGAGGGAGAAGACCTGATGAATGTTGACTCCTACATCTTCGGAGATGGCGAGATCGAAACACCTGATGATCCGGGAAGTGATACACCTGACAAGCCGACCCCTGAGACACCGGATAAGCCAACACCTGACAAGCCGGCACCGGAAGATCCTTCCAAGGGTGTAACACCGGAAGACACAACAAAGCCTGTAAGTGAGCCTGCAGCAAAGGCTTCAGCTGGTAACGGAAAGACTTCTACAGTTGATCAGATCGCAGCACCTGGTGAAACAACTACACTTGCATCTGCAGAGTCAGGAAATGTAACTATTAACTCCGGTGCAAAGAAAGTAGCGCTCAAGGGCGATAAGGGTACATTTAAGGTAGTCAGCGGAAAGGGCGTTAAGGTTAGTAAGTCCGGTAAGATCACATTTAAGAAGGGTGCTTCTGAAGTAGTGATCAGCTTCAAGGCTGACGGCAAGGATGTAACAAAGTCTCTTAAGGTTCAGACTCCTGCTATGGAGAAGAAGGCAGCAGGTAAGGCTGGTGAAGCTGTTGCACTTGAGCTTAAGGGCACAGATATCAGCACAGCTGTATGGAGCACAAATAAGTCAAAGGATGCAAAGATTTCTGTATCTAAGGATGGTAAGCACATAAGTGTAACCTGCAAGAAGAAGGGTACTCTTAAAGTATCTGCAGAAATCAATGGCAAGAAGTACACAACAAAGGTTACTCTTAAGTAATCTGTGTGTAGATAAAAGAACCCCATAAGAATACCAAATCAGCAGATCCCCGCCGGGTTTCCGGCGGGGATCTGTCTCGTGGTTTCGCTCTTTTTTGATCCCGTCCCAGTGGCTCGATTCTTGACATTTATATCTCAAAGGGGAAATAATGGATTATATGTTTTAGATTAAGGTGTATTAGGGGGCTTAAAGGTAAATGGGGAAGAATTTTTGGGGAATAAGATCAAGGTTGTTCTTTCCTGCATTAGCAGTTCTTTTTGTAACGGTCATAGCATTATCGGCTGTTAATTTCAGGGTATCGTCTAAGGTTCTTAGAAATCAGATCAATGAAGCCACTTCAAAATCACTCACAAATATAAAAGAAAACTTTTCAGAACAATTTATCGATTTAAAGGAGAAATTGGATCAGATATATCTTGAAAAGGAATTTATACAATCATTAACGGACGAAGTTTCGGAAAAAGAGCTTAGAAAGAAGTATTCTTCACTGGCTCGAAGTTTTGCCACAGGTAAGATGCCGAAGGATGCCAGAATAGATGCGTTTTACATATATACTGCGGATCATTACTGTGTTTCTCATTACAGGAGAGCGGATACGCCTACATATCGTTATCCTGCAGATATCTATGATAATGGTGGTTATAATGCAGATGTAAACGCAGAAACAGTACGGCAGTATGTGGAATCCGACAGATCGGACTTCATGTTTTCAAGCTATTACAATCCGTATAGACAAAAAAATGTACTTAGATTTGTTTATAAGATCTATATACAAAACCGTGGAAAGCTCGTGGGGTATCTGGTTTGTGATACAGATGAAAGAATGCTTACGGAACGGATAAATTCGTATACATATTATGATGGACAGGTTGTTTGCATCCAGCCTTTAGGAGATAGGGTAGCTGTTTACGCAGGAAAGCCAGAAGAGCAGCAGCAAAAAATAATAGATTTCTTATCGACCGAGATAGAAGATGCTGCATTTACGGTAAATACAAAAGATGTCTTAAAAAATAAAGAATTACCGGCAGAAGTATTTGTAACATCTCTATCAAGATATGGAATAATGTTTTATTCACTATACCCGGAAAATATGCTTAGAGACACCAGTAGCGAAATGATAATGACAATCCTCACGATCACGGGAATAATACTATTTGGAGTTAGTCTTATAATATGGTTTTATTCAAACAGGGTCAGCGGAGAATTTACCATGATGCAGCGAAATGCTGAATATAAAGCACTTCAGGCTCAGATCAATCCGCATTTTTTATATAACACACTTGAGACAATGAGCTCTATAGCGAGAAGGCGAAACTGCGCCGAAGTCAGTGATATGTGCCTCGCTCTGTCTGCGATGTTTCGATACAGCATGGGGGTAAAAGAAGGGATAGTGCCTCTCCAGAAGGAAGTAGAACATATTAGGAATTACTTGTATGTCATGACAACAAGAATGCAGAATGATATAGACATAAGGCTCGAGATAAGATCAGAGCATATGGGAAAATTCATACCGAAACTTACGCTTCAACCGGTTGTTGAGAATTCGCTGAAGCATGGGCTGTCAGGGATTCGAGGAGATAAGAAATTATATATCAGTTCATATGAGGAAGGAGAAAACGTTGTGATCGAGATTAAGGACAACGGGAAGGGTAT
>CAMVTN010000088.1 GCA_947170415.1 uncultured Lachnospiraceae bacterium
ACTGCACGAGTTATCTCATCTCTGCTTCCATAATTCAGTGCTATCTGAAAATGAAGACCGTCAAAATCCTTAGTATATTCCTCCAGATCAGCGATGCTCTGCTGTATATCCGGTGCAAGAGCACTCTTATCACCGATCACACGAACACACATATGATTCTGTTTTGCAGTTTTCTGACATGTTTTCAGATAGTTACGAAGCAGATTCATGATCGCGGAAACCTCGTCCGAAGGTCTTGACCAGTTTTCTGTAGAAAACGCATAAACCGTCAGATAATGAATTCCCATATTCCAGGCTTCACGACAGATGGTTTCTACATTTTTCGCTCCCATGGTATGACCGTAGGTTCTCGGCATGCCCTTGGATTTAGCCCATCTGCCATTTCCATCCAGAATTATTGCGATATGATTTGGTACATTCATTTTGCTGCTATTCTCCGATCTGTTGATAAAAAATCAAACAGTCATTATTTCCTTTTCTTTTTCTGCTGCTACTGCATCCACCTTCTTGATGAACTTATCTGTAACCTTCTGCAGGCTGTCCTCAAGATCATGGATCTCGTCTTCTGATACTTCTTCTGTCTTTGCGAGCTTCTTAAATGCATCGTTGCCATCACGACGAATATTACGGATAGCTACCTTACACTCTTCACCCTTCTTCTTAACATCCTTACAGAGCTGCTTTCTTCTATCCTCTGTAAGCTCAGGGAAGATAAGACGAACCATTGCACCATCACTGTTAGGATTGATGCCGATATCAGAAGTCTCTATTGCCTTGATGATTTCCTTAAGCATGGATTTATCATAAGGCTTGATCGTGATAACACGTGCCTCCGGTACTGCAATATTAGCCACTGACTGAAGCGGAGACGGTGTTCCGTAATAATCTACACGGATACGGTCCAGAATATGCGGATTTGCTCTTCCTGCACGGATTGCTGCATATTCGCTGTCCAGATTGTCAAGTGACTTCTGCATTTTTGTTTCGTACTTAGCTATTCTCTCGTCCATAAGGGATACCTCTCTTATACTGTAATTTCGGTGCCGTTAAAATCACCGCTTGCGGCATTAAGGATACTGTTCTTTTCATTCAGTCCAAAAACACGCATAGGCATTTTGTTTTCCATTGCCAGGATAGATGCTGCCAGATCCATGACCTGAAGCTTCTGCGCAACTACTTCCTCGATTGAAAGCTTATCATACTTCTTGGCATTAGGATTGATCTTCGGATCAGAATCGTAAACACCATCGATAGCCTTCGCCAAAAGGATCGCATCTGCTTCAACTTCGATCGCACGGAGAACTACTCCGGTATCTGTTGAGAAATACGGATGTCCTGTTCCGCCTGCAAAGAAAACAACCTGTCCCTTTGAGAAATACTTATTTGCACGATCTTTTGAAAAAAGCTTTGTAAATGAACCACACTCAAAAGGTGTAAGGATGCTGGTCATCATTCCTACTGATCTGAATATCTCAGATACATAGATGCAGTTCATGATAGTTGCCAGCATACCAATCTGATCAGCCTTTGTACGGTCAATATTCTCAGAGGTACGACCTCTCCAGAAGTTACCGCCGCCGATAACGATACCTACTTCGATACCCTTATCGACAAGCTGCTTTACTTCCATTGCAACACCGCGTACGGTGGGCTCATCAAAGCCTGTTTTCTTTTCGCCGGCAAGTGCTTCGCCGGACAGTTTCAGAAGAACACGTTTCATACTCATTACTAATTACTTCTTTCTCTCCCCAATGGAGCTCTTCAGATCATCAAAGAAAGATGTCGGGCTGACTTCTGCGTAGCACTGTGAGCAGTGACCTTCGATAACAGCACCATTATTGATCTGAACGGATTTACTCTTGATATCGCCCATAACGATAGCTGATGTATCAAGGATAACAGGACCATGTACATCGATATCGCCCTTTACAGCGCCTGCGATAACTGCGCTGGATGCTGTAATATTGCCAAGGATAACAGATTCCTGACCAACCTTTACAGCGCCGGTAGAGATTACCTCACCGGTGATCTTTGCAGAATCGGCAAAAATCTCAGAAGCCTTTGAATTACCTGTAACACTTCCGGAAATATTAAGCTTTCCGCGAATGTGAATATTACCTCTTACTACACCGAGTACATCAAGATTTCCCTCGGATGTGATGTCACCATTGATGCTCATTCCAAGAGTGATAGCACCTGTCTCATCGGCAACTTCACCTTCTTCCAGCTCTGGAATCTGAAGGTTCTTAAGCTGATCATCACTCATATCTATACTCTCCTCTGCATTAACAATATTTTCAACTGCAGCCTCTTCCGGCTCAGATGCAAAACTCAGATCAACCCCATCTGTAACGATTTCCTCTTCAAGTACTTCTGCTGTCTCACCCATATCTAATTCATCCTCTCCTGCAATTGTATTTTCTGATGACTGCATAAACTCATCTGCTGTCACCTCGCTCACCAGATCATCTCCGGTAAACGCATCTTCCTCAACGATCGTTGAGTCATCTGCCGGCTCAGTTTCAATAACTACTTCGCCTGCAGTGAGTTCCTCTTTTTCCTCAGTGCCGTCTTCAGTAAGCACCTGTTCGATCGAAACCTCACCCTCCGTAAGCACTTCTGCCGGAGCTTCGGCATAAATCTGCTCTACAGTGATATCCTCTGCTGCCACTTCATCAGCAGATGCTTCGTTCGTTCCAAAAGAAAAATCAACATCAGTCACTACTTCAGCTGCTTCCTCAACCTCTTCTTCAGCCGTTTCTTCAACAGCCTCGAATGTCATATTAGCTGTGCTGATCTCCGGATCGATATCGATCGTTTCCAATTTCTTTTCCGGCTCGGATACAGGTTCCTGAACATCTGAAGCAGTTTCTTCATTCTGCTCTGCGTTCTCAGTCTCTTCGTCCTTAACAGGTACTCCGACACTTGATAAAAGTGAACTCAGATTGAAATCAAATGCTTCTGTCTCAGGTTCATCCATTGCCTCTTCATTCTGATCCGCCATAAGGCTGTCAGACAAAGGCACATCCATAGCCGACTCATTCATATCGACAACCGGACCGCCAAATTCATCATCTGTAACTGTGTCCTCTGCAATACCCTCTTCGGACCCCTTAGACAACTGATCCAGCGAGCCGTCTTTTACTTTCCCCGGCCGTTTCTCGGAAAATCCATCGACAGCCTGGGTCAGATCTTCCTTGAAATCACTGAAAAAGCCCATATCCTGTTCCTCCTTGCAAAGCCGCTCTAAAGCGTGCCGTTTTATCACATGGCAGACGATTAATCCTCTTCTGACTGTGTTTTATATTGGTGTAGGGGTGGTGTATCCTGATCGATCGGAAGGATTTCAAGGCCACGTGCTTTCAGCCCTTTCAGAATCGCCGGCAGTGCTTCCACAGTACTCTTCTTACCGCCTGTATCGTGCAGCAGGACTACTGAAGAATTCCACTTGTCTACGCCCCTTAGCGTATTCTGAACTATTTCTCCCGACGAAAGCGCCCTTCCGGAAGAATCCCCGCAATAGACATTCCAGTCATAATATTCCATATTCTGACTGTAAAGTACTGAAATGTAACGGTCCATTGGCAAACCAGCCACTGTGTTTCCGCTGCCCCCCGGGAACCGGTAGAATTTCGGCGCTATACCTGTTTCATTATAAATTAGATTACGTATTTTATCAAGGTCATACTGGAAGCTGTCCAGGTCCTTGTAAACCTCGGAATATACATGAGAATATGAATGCATTCCGATGGTATGACCCTCATCAACTATGCGTTTGTAAGTATGTCTCAGTCTCTCATCCCTGTCACCTGTACCGCATACAAAGAAGGTTGCATGCACGCCATTTTCACTAAGGATGTCCAAAATTTTGTCCGTATATATGGAAGGACCGTCATCAAAGGTAAGATACACCCTTTCCGTATTCTCCGCATCCGACTGTACCTGCTCAGTAACGGCAGAATGGCTGTCCTGATCAGAGTCATCCTGGATTCCCTCCGGAAGCATCACTGCATCGGCTGGATCTGCGTCATCAGCGTTATCAGCCTCATCCGCTTCTCTTTCTACACTGTCCTGACTTACAACAGCAGTATAATCCGTACTGTCTGCGAGCGTATGTATCCCATTTTTGTCATCCGGTGTAACTTCAACCGTTTCTACCGAAACCGCTGCAGCCACCTCTTTTTTCCCTGTATTAAGGATCCCGGATCTAAATATAATGATCACAAGCACGAGAAAAACCGCAGCGAGGGCAAAAATGCCCGCTGCGGTGATCATCTGCAATTTCAATTTTCTCAAGCGCTTAGAACGAACCATGGATCACTCGAAAAATATATCCTTTCCTACATCGAAATAATAATTATTTACAGGTCGTATCTCAGAGCCATTTATATCAAATACCTCCCAGACAACGCCGGCATGTCCTGCCGGAACCTGAAACGATGCAACTATTCCGTTCTTATTATACACTTTTACCATCGCTCCGGAAAGAGACATTTCATAAGACATCTTATTGTCATTCCTTCCGCCCTTCTGATCAGTAAGGAAATATCTGTATTCCTTATCCGAACCAACCGTTATAACCTGCGTCACGGAGTTCTCATATTTTCCGTTACTAAGGTTCAGAGTAAATGGTTTAAGATCCGCCTTCGAAGTGTCATATGTCAGGACTACTTCGTACTGATTATCCTTAAGTTTATCCGGTGACTGCTTTGTCACATCCATAAGATACGTAGCCGTATCATGCTTGGTCTGTCCGCTCGGTGCCATATAGGCTACGCCTGCACAATAATCAATGGTATACGGTCTGATATAGATATCATCGATCTCCACAGGCACGTAATCGCCATACGAGAATTTCAGATTGTACCAGTCGGCATCGTTGATCGGTACATAGAATTCATAGTATCCGTCACCATCTGTCGCAGAATCTGCCTGATAGGAATACGCGCCCGTTTTGATAGTAACCTTGACATCTTTCAGCATGCCGCCTTCTTCGTCAGATACATATCCGTAAACTTTTGCGTATGCCGGTATCTCCTTAACCTCATCATATGTGATGTAAGCCCGGTTAATGAGTTCCTGCTCCAGGTCATCATATTCTTTCTGCAGATCATGATTTACAGAATCATAATCTCCCATTTTAACAGAATCATTTTTTCCCTTAGTGGTCTTATAACACTCTGTCATGAAGTCATTAACAAAATAGCATCTCTGACCGCCATTCTGCCTTGCCTGTGACACATTTGTACCATACAGATTGCAGGTATAACGATATACATAAGCAAGCTTTGCTTCGTTAAAGTAATAGCCGGTGACTTCACGGCCGCTACTGCCATACTCAGTCGTAACGATCTTATCTATAAGACCAGAATCACTGTTTGTATAGACCATGGCATCTACAGTAGCTCCATTATCGCTTCTTTCAAGTCTCAGCTTCTTTTTCTGGTCAGACTTTGCTCTTTCCTGTATCTTGTCAGTCAGATCATGATCCGCTTTTTTACTGAGATCACGCTTATTTGCCTTATAATGCTTTTCTCCATAGGCAATTATATGTTTTTCACCGGCGTGTTTGTTAATGTAATCAACTGTACCCTCAAAGCTGTCGAGGACCGCCTTTACACCTTCATGAACAGCTTCTTCCGTAAATGCACTTTCACTTTCTGATACAGATTCTGCTGATTCTTCCACTTCGGAAGGTGCTGCCTCTGTTTCATCCTTTACTGTTTCAACTTCTTCCTCGCTCTCCTCTGAGCTTTCAGTTTCCACCCGGTTGCTTACTATGCTTTCTTCCTTGCTTCCGCATGCTGTAAGCATAACACCGAGAAGTGCTGAAACAGCGGCGATACTGATTACTTTTCTTATCTTTCCAAACTTCATTACTCTTACAAGAAAACTTTACAGTCTTCTCCCTCCATGAAATGACAGTATTTATCCACTGCCAATGTTGTACTGCTTTAAAAAACCGATCATTTCTGACAGTATTTTCTATGTAATTAAGAATAGCACAGATTTATGCGGCAACCGTCTTTTTAAGCAAATCCTAAGAAAAAATTAAAAAGTTTTCTGATCGCTTTTATCCTGTTATCAGTGAAATTACGCACCCGGTAGCCACACTGGCAGCATAAAGAGTTCCCGTTATCGCCAGATTTTTCTTCCAGCCGGAATTAACCCTGAATAAAACCATGAGTCCCACTCCGGCTCCAACAAGCAGACCGCTCATAAGAGCACCGAATCCAATGATACCATCCATATAGAGCTGTGTGATCATTACCGACGAAGCGCAATTAGGTATAAGACCGACAATACCTGCAGCAAACTCACCAAGGAATCCATTTCCTGTCATAAAGTTTTTAAGCGTATCCTCACCCAGCCATTCAATAAGTACGTTTAACAAAATAGAGAACAGCAGGATAAATACAAAAATCTGCAGAGTATGACGAAGTGCCGGCCTCAGGATACTGGCATGTTCATGTCCTTTTCCATGATGACGATGTTCTTTTCCCTGATCAAGTATGTGAGGATTTGTTCTCTCGACTTCCACATCACAGTGGCACTTCTCTCTTGCACAAAAAAGAGCGATATTCATGTGTTCCGGCAATGCATGCAGCACAGCTGTCATAAAGAAATCGATAACAAAGCCCCATACCATACCTATAACCATCTTTAGAAGAAGTATCTTGATTATGAGTACAGGCGATACATGATTTGAAATAAATAACGGGAGCATCTCATCAGATGTAGACATATATATCGCAATAAGCGCTCCTACCGTTATTACCCTGCCCGCATACAGATTTGTCGCTGCAGCAGAAAAACCACACTGCGGAAAAGCACCGGCCACGCCTCCAAATAAAGGTCCAAGTTTTCCCGCTTTTTCAACAGTCTTCACTACTTTTTTGCCGGCTCTGGATTCCAGATATTCCATAAATAAATATGTAAGAAACAGAAACGGAAGTAGTTTCACGGAATCAAGAAGTCCGTCCATAATAGCATCAAACATTTATCTTTCCTTTCGATTAAACATTCTTTCATATGTTCAAACATTTGAATGTTGCTAAAAAACATAAAAGACCCTTGGGAATCACCCAAGAGTCTGTTTCACACATTCTTTTTATTGCCAATTTTGAATTGTATACGATTATTTGTAATAAATCAACTATAGTTTTATTAAAAAAGAAAAAACTGTGAAGAGCTATATTTAGAACTCTCCACAGTTTTTACCTATCAGATCTTAAATATGCTGAGCTCGTCCTTTATCTCTGTTGCAGAATTAGAAACAACATCTGCTCCATTACTAACTCCAAGACTCTCATCCGCAACCCTCTTTGCGCTTTCTGCCAATGTTTCTACTGTTGCTGAGATTTCCTCAGAACTTGCAGACTGCTCTTCAGAAATGGCTGCTACTGAGGATGCTATACCATCCACATCACTCATAGTATCTATCATATCCTTTATCGTACCGCTGGTTTCATTAAGTTCCCTGAAAATCTTTTCAAAGGTCTCACCCGCTGTCGTAACTGCCTCTGTGCTGGAGCTGATCGCATTAACATTTGACTGTGACCTTTCAGAAAGATTATTTATCTGACCTGTAATATCCTCAATTATTTCAGTGATCTTTCCTGCCGACTCGGAACTGTCTGTTGCAAGCTTTGCAATTTCTCCGGCAACAACAGCGAATCCCTTTCCTGCTTCTCCGGCTCTGGCTGCCTCTATAGACGCATTAAGAGAAAGCAGATTGGTCTGCATAGCGATAGAATCGATCATTTCTACGATACCTGTGATCTTTTCAGCCGACTGACCGACAGTAACAACAACCTCGTTCATTTCTGTCATGGAATCACTGATATCAGACATATTCTTTTGGACATTGCCCATATCTTTCTGACCTGCCCCCGCCTGTTCAACAAGCTGAAGCATAGTCTCATTCGCTGTATTACCCTTTTGTGTCAGATCACTCACCGCTCCGGCAAGTTCCGTCGCATTATTTGCAAGATCACTTACCGCATTCGTCATTCCCTCCATGACCTCATGTATCTGACCCATGGAATCTGACTGTTCTTTAGTCTGCTCGGTCATCTCGCTCGCAGCCATTTTACTGGACGAAGCTTCATCCCCAAGCTGACCTGCCGTTTCCTGTATGTTTGAAATAATATCGCGCATTTTCGCAACATACATGCTGAGCTCATTTCGTATGAGTCCTATCTCATCTCCTCTGGGACCACCAAATTCCACTGTGAAATCTCCTCCTGCAACAAGACTGATATTTCTTGCAAGAGACTGGATCGGTCTGGAGATTATCTTCTTTATCGCGATCAAAATAATTGCTGCGATAACTACACTGATAACAACCATGATAATACATGCAATAAACTGGAAATGACGAAGTTCTTCCAGAATATCCGATTCTTTCACAGATGAGATGAGTGTCCATGTTGTACCGGGAACTGATGCAAACGCAACATAATAGGATTTACCTGATGCATAGGTAACTTTCTCTACAGTGCCTGCATTTGCTTTCCATACAGAGTTCAGCTCCGGATTGGTATCTGCCAACATCGTGCCTACCTTATCCTGCTCGCTATATGACATGATATATCCTGAACCATCAACGATGAATGATGATCCTTTTTTCAGCGGTACTAATGAATTAGCCTTTTCCTGTACATCTGCAAGGAATATATCCGTAGCGATTACGCCAAGCTCTCCGTCCTTAAAGTCGACACGTCTGGAAAGTGTTATACACAGATCCTTTGTCGTGGAATCTATATACGGATCTGTACTAACCCATGACTTGGTATCGATACCTTTTACGTACCATTCACGTTCTGTCGCAACCCAACCATCATTATGATGTGTGGTTCCATTAGCAAAGAAATAAGTATTATCCGAAAAACCAATAAAAAGTCCTATGTTTTTAATAGCATTATATTCTACTGTCGGAAGGAGATACTCAAGCATAGCATCATGATCCTTAAAATACACTGTTTCAAGCGTATTTGCATAAGCATCAAAATGAGATGTAACCATTTCCATCTGGGAACCTATGTCTCTCGCATTTGCTGTTGTTTCTGCCTGAAGATCCTGCTCAACAAGATCAAGAATAGATTTCTTTGCCTGTGTGATAAGGATTGAAATAATTATTATGATTCCTAAAATAGTAACCGGCAAAAGGATCGTAAGAAGAGTAGCACTGACACTTCTCTTTATCTTAAAATCATTGTTCTTGGCCTCGCCGCCACTCTTAGCTTTAGTTTCCGCCATACTATATGTCTCCCTTCTGGTTAGAAAACAAGTACATCGTAACAAACACTAATTATTTAATCGGCGTAATTTTAAGATCCCACTCCATTAAAAATGCACTTTTTTATATGCAACCGCTTAACGCCGACCTAAGAGGACTTCAGGTCCTCCGAGATCTGAACCCGTCGTCAGGTAACCGGATTCAAGTCACGCTTCCACGTTCGTGCGGAAGATGGGGCGCTGGACGTCCAGTGGACGTCCGCTTAGCGCCGACCGAAGGGGACTTTATGTCCCCTGAGATCTGAACCCGTCGCCGCAGGCGACTGGGTTCAAGTCACACTTCCACGCTCGTGCGGAAGATGGGGCGCTGGACGTCCAGTGGACGTCCGCTTAGCGCCGACCGAAGGGGACTTTATGTCCCCTGAG
>CAMVTN010000089.1 GCA_947170415.1 uncultured Lachnospiraceae bacterium
AAAAGCTTTCCGTCTTTATCCATTATCGTAAGATCAAACGCGCCCCCCGTTGAGTGACCGGGCGGGCATTTCTCATCAGGTTCTGCAACAAACTCTGCTATGATCTTCCTTCTCTCTCTTTCAGGCATATTTTGAAGCTGAAATCGCTCTATTATACGACTTTCATAAGAATGATAGAGTTCTTCCTGGAGTTCCAATGGTCTCCACGCATCCCAGATCACGAACTTCATACCGTCCGGAAGGAGCTTTTCTGCCCTTTCAAGCATGGCATTTGCCTCACGCCTTGCCATACATCTTTTTTCAGCATGCCTAAATCCACGCAGAGGGTATTGCATACTGATATGACATCGCTCATTTTCTTTTACAAATACAAGCTCCGAATCCATGAAATCATTACATTTGATCTGCCTTTCAACCTTTGTTGAAACCGGATTCCGGGTATATTCATTTAATTCCTGATATATTCCTATCAACTGAGCTCACCTCTTATCATCACCGGATTTTACCGCACACTAACCTATTTTCATTTCTCTGCCCTTCCCCGACGATAAAGGGAAATGACATCTGACCATTCTTCCGGAAGGATCCTGCTTTAGATCCGGCTGCGTCCTTTTACATACATCCTTTGCATAAGGACACCTCGGATGAAAAACACATCCTGTCGGAAGACATATAGGACTCGGTGTTTCTTTTAAGTATTCGATATTATCTCCTATAACCGGTTCCTCACCTATCGAAGGCGCAGTGTTTATCAATAATTCTGTATACGGATGTCCGGGTTTTTGGAATATTTCTTCTGTATCCCCCATCTCAACCACGCGTCCGAGATACATGACCATTACCCTGTCACTTATGTACTGAACCACTCTCAGATCATGGGAAATAAAGAGCATTGTCAGATCCATTTTCTTTTTTAGATCAGAAAACAGATTAAGTATCTGTGCCTGTACAGACATATCAAGGGCTGAAACCGGCTCATCTGCTATCAAAAGTTCCGGTTTAAGTATCAGTGCTCTTGCGATACAAAGTCTCTGCCTCTGTCCTCCCGAAAAAGCATCCGGATATCGGTCTAATATCCCATCCGGCATACCTGCAAGTTTTAGAATTTCTTTAGTCTTTTCCTCAAATTCTTTCCTTGGACAGATTTTATGAACTGACAAAATCTCATAAAACATCTGCCTTACAGTCATTGCCGGATTTAGTGATGAATATGGATCTTGGAAAACCATCTGTATCTGCCTGCGGATCGTTTTTAATGTTTTTCTGTCCGCTGCCGTGATATCACCGAGTGACCTGAAGTATATTTTTCCAGATTCAGGTTTATATAAACCTGTAAGGATCTTTGAAAGCGTACTTTTTCCGCAGCCACTTTCTCCTACAAGTCCAAGTGTCTCACCCTTATGGATCACAAAGGACACATCGTCTATGGCATGGACATATTTTTTACCATGACCCTTTAACATCTGCAGCATATTTCCCGGGCTTTTAAATGACTTATGCAGATTTCTGACATCGATCATTATTTCACTATTCATATCCACTCACCTTCTTATATGTTCCGAGCCCCAGTTTTTTTATCCGTGAACATCTCGTGTAATGACCTGCACTCTCCTCTGTAAGCTCCGGGATCATTCTTTTACATTCTTCTTCACAGAAATCACACCTTGGAGAAAATGGACAGCCTTCCGACAAAGATCCGGGAACCGGTGGAGTCCCCTCTATCGAATACAGCTTTTCTCCTTTCCTGTAGATAGACGGAACCGCTCTCATGAGCCCATAGGTATACGGATGCTTTGGATTCATAAAGATCTCTCTCGCAGGAGCGATCTCCATTATCCTTCCTGCATACATGACTGCGATACGATCACAAAGCTGCGATGCAACTCCGAGATCGTGAGTCACAAATATCATGCTCATACCTATCTTTTGCCGAAGTTCTTTTAACAGATGAATGATCTGATACTGTATAGTCACATCAAGTGCTGTAGTAGGCTCATCCGCTAACAATAACTTAGGCCCGGAAGCAAGAGCGATAGCGATCATGGCTCTCTGACGCATGCCTCCCGAGAACTGATGGGCATATGCATTTATCCGTTCTTCGGGTGACGGGATTCCAACAAGCCTCATTAACTCTATTGCCCGCTCTGTTTTCTCCCTTTTTGTCATCTTTTCCCTGATAGCTTCCGTGATCTGCCTGCCTATTGTGACAACCGGATTAAGAGTCGTCATAGGTTCCTGAAAGATCATTCCTATCTCGCTGCCGCGTATCTTCTGCATTTCCTTAAGCTTAAGCTTTCTGAGATCGATCCCTTTATAAAGTATTTCTCCTCCGGTCACACATCCTTTGTCCTTAAGAAGTCCGATTATAGACCGGCAGGTAACACTTTTACCGCTCCCGCTTTCACCGATGATCCCGAATATTTCTCCCTGCTTTACAGAAAACGAGACATCATTTACTGTGGTGAGACTTTTTCCTTCAGTTAAAAACTCAGTTCTTAGATGCCGTACATCCAGTATTTTTTCCTTCATCACGAATCCTCACCCGTTTCTTCTGTCTATCAGTGCTCCTGATAATCCATTTCCAACGATGCTTATTGATATGCCCGTAAACGCAAGCATGATCCCAGGAAAAGCTATGATCCACCAGGCTGTCATCATATAATTCTTTCCATCCGCGATTATCGCTCCCCATTCAGGTGTCGGTGTGGGTACTCCGAGTCCCAGGAAACTGAGCGAAGCTCCCATCAGCATGCACATCATGATGTCGGTTATCGCGTATACGACTATGGTTGATAAAACATTTGGAAGTATATGACGGAACATGATACGAAGATCTGAATACCCGAGAGTTCTGGCTGCCGCAATATAGTCCTGATTCTTTATGACCACTACTTCACTTCGCACAAGCTTTGCGTACTCCCGCCAGCCTACAAGCCATATGGCCCAGAATAGATTTTTTATACCGGATCCCATAAGAGCAACTATCGCTATCACAAGAACCATCGTGGGAAATGCCGTGAATATATCTAAAATGCGCATCAGAACTGCATCTGCCTTTCCCCCGTAATATCCGGAAAGTGTTCCGATCAGAGTTCCAAACACCGCCGGAACGATCATTGCAAAGAAACCGATAAACAGATCCAGTCTGGCACTGTATACGACTCTGGAAAATACATCCCGTCCCAGATTGTCTGTACCAAATATATGCTCCTTATATGGCGCACGTAGAAGTGCAGTCATATCCTGCTTAATAGGATCATATCCCGTGAATAATCCAGGAACCGCAGACATCAGCAGTACGATCGTTAAAACTATCGTCGCCAGCCAAAAAATTGTGCTGAATTTGCGAAACTGTATTTTCATAATGCACCTTCTTTTATCAAAGCTTTACTCTGGGATCCAAAATTGAATACGAAACATCTGTGATCAGGTTCATGATCATCACTATCAGCGCAAACAAATAGACTGTAGCCTGAACAAGCGGATAATCACGTGCCAATATGGCATTCAGCATCATCTGTCCTATACCCGGAAGAGCAAAAATACTTTCTATCACAATGCTTCCTGCCAGCATTGCCGTCATTCTCATCGCCAGAAGAGTGACCGCCGGGATCAAAACATTCCTCAATACATATCTCATCCTTACCCATATCTCAGGCAATCCCTTACTCCTGGCAAAATCAACATAATCCATATTTAATACTTTTATGACATTCTCCCGGATATTTCTCATTACCAGTGAAGACGTCATCAGCGCTCCTGTAAGTGACGGCAATATCAATGAACGTATATGTTCGCCAAAGGAATTTCCCCATCCACCTACAGGAAACACATGTATCCTGACTGCCAGAAGCATTAATAGAACCAAACCTATCAAAAACTCCGGTATTGAAACAAATACCAATGATGCAGAATTAAGAAATGTATCTAATTTGCTGTCTTTATGCATACCGCAATAAATCCCGAGCGGTACACTTATGAGCACATCAAAAATGATCGTCATTGCTGTCAGGCTTATAGTTATGGCGGCCTTTTGCTTAAAAAGTTCGGTGATCGGCATGCGCAAAGTTATCGAATCTCCAAATCTGAATAATACGCAATCCCTTAAGAAGAGAAAGTATTGTATCATCAGCGGTTTATCAAATCCGAGTTTTGCATGCATCATAGCCAATGCTTCATCGCTTGCCCTGTTTCCCAGCATGAGAAGTGCCGGATCTCCCGGGATCATACGCATCCCGAAAAATATCAGGACTGTTACGATGATAAGCACAGGTATCATCTGAAGTATCCTTTTCAAAATATAAACAAATTCATCCATAGTACTTACCTCTCAGAGGTCATGTTTTTGAAGTTATATACTCCTAAAGGATTCTGTGCATAACCGGTAATTTTTTCTGATGTAACAAAGCTGAATGGCATATATACAAGAGGGATCAAAGGTTCTGCATCTGCCATTATCTCCTGCATTTTCGTATAGTCCTCTTCACGCTTTTTCTCATCCATCTCAGTATTAGCTTCCAGTGTCAGCTTTTCTGCCGCTTTCTGATCTTCATCATCCCAATATGTTCTCCAGCAGTGTGCCTGATCATAAACTGTTACTAATCCTGCAAGTTCCGATGTATCTGTCATATCACTCGTCATATCGCTGATATATACATCATAATTACCGTCCTTCCAGTTCTGTCTCGCAGTTGCAAGATCTATCTGCTCAATATTCAGCTTTACACCGATTTCTGCCCACTGCTGCTGAAGGATGGTCGCCGTCTGTAAAACAGCGCTGTCACCGCTTCCGACCTGTACTGTTATCTCAAAACCATCAGGGTAACCTGCCTCGCTAAGAAGTTCTTTTGCTTTCTCTATATCCACCTTTGTTTCCGGAAGTTCCTGATCACTATACGGAAGTGCAGGTGCGAGGAATGTTTCGGCAAGTGTTCCTTTTCCGTAATAAACAGCATCATTTATAGCCTTTTTATCTGTTGCCAGAGAAAGTGCCTTTCGGATCTTCTTATCACTGCCATATGTTCCCTGACAATTTATGAGTAAGAATAGTACATCAGTAGAATCAAACAGATTAACCGTAAGTCCTCCATATGATTCCAATTCCTCAAGTCTCGCATACGGTACTTCTGTAACTGCGTCTATCTGGCCGCTCTCCAGCTGCATGATCCTCGTACTGTCATCTGCTACAACGACCATATCGATCTCATCAACCTTTGGACATCCTTCTTCCCAATAGTTTTCATTCTTTGTAAAGATCATTTTTTCGCCTTTATCCCACTCAGTAAGGACAAACGGACCTGTTCCCATTGGCTTTTCAGTGAGACCATCTTCTCCCACTTCTTCGCAATATGATTTCTCAAGTATTCCGCAGTAAAACATCGCCAGTGTCGAAAGGAATGCCGGAGAAGGCTCTTTTAAGCTGATGACAACAGTTCCGTCTCCTCCATCCTCTAATTTTTCCATCATATCCAACATTCCAACCCAAGGACCTTCCTCATCTCTCGCCCTTGTCAGACTGTAGATAACATCATCCGCTGTGACCGGATTTCCATCTGCAAACTTTATGCCGTCACGGATATGAAATGTATATGTCAGATAGTCATCCGAAACTTCCCACGTATCTGCCACTGCCGGAATGATCTCCGAACCGTCATCCGAACTTCCGACCAGACCTTCGATCATCATATTCAGTACCCAGATATCTACATTTGATGCTGTCATCACAGGATCAAGACCTTCCGAGTCAAGGTGACGCGCGATCACAACTTTATTTCCGTCAGATCCGGTATCTGAGGCAGTAGCTGTCGCATCAGCCTGTCCTGCCATCACAGATGAAGTGTTATTAACTGCTGCACTTCCACATCCTGACAAAAGTGTCCCTAATAAACTACATGTAAGAATTACAGATATCAGCTTTTTTCTCATCACATTTCTCCTCCTCTTCTATGTCAAGTTCCAATATCAACAAGACTCTTTACAAAAATAAAAAGAAAAAAGGCAATGACATTCATAACGAATGATCACTGCCTCCTTTGACACGATGATTGTCGTGCAACTTGTTTGCTTGATACTATCACTTTAAATTATTGAAGTCAACAAAAGAATACGTGTATACAGCATTCTTGATACTATTGTTTGTAATCGCTAACGGTATGCGTTAGAATCGGTATCAAATATTTACGAAAGCGAGCGTACAAGATGGCGATTAAAAATGTAGCACTCCTCGGCGCCGGCGCAGTCGGCTCTTACTTTATCTGGGGATTAAGTAAAAAAGCAGATATAGAACTTTCACTCGTGTCATCAGGTGAACGTGCGGAAAGACTGAGATCTCAGGGACTTGTTATTAATGGTGAGAACTATCATCCTGATGTAAAGACTCCGGAGGAAGTCCGCGGCACCGATCTCCTTATCATCGCGGTGAAATATGGCGCATTGCGCGATATTCTTGATGATGTAAAGGCTATGATAACAGATGATACCATTGTTCTCTGTCCAATGAACGGAGTCGATTCAGAGGCAATTCTTTCAACTGTGATCCCTGAAAAGAATATAATTTACTCCATTATCAAGATCGCCTCAAACCGCAAGGGCAATGATATACGTTTTGACGGTCCGATAACCAAGGGAGTGTACTTTGGCGAAAAGAATTCCGCAGAGATAAGCCCTCGGATGCAGGATATTCTTGACCTCTTTAATGACAGTCCGGTTGCCGTAACAGCTGTTCCGGATATACTGCGTCAGATATGGTTTAAGTTTGCTCTGAACATGAGCAGAAATCTCCCGCAGGCGATCCTCGGTGTAGGCGTCGGAGCATATGACGATAGTAAACATGTCGGTTTTATTGAAGAAAAGATCGTTCAGGAAGTTGTAGATATTGCTAAAGCAGAAGGTGTAGACATAGCCGACAGAAGCGGGCTCTTTTACAGCGGATGCCAGAAAGATGCGAGATATTCTACTCTTCAGGACCTCGATAACAAGCGTCATACAGAGATCGATATGTTTGCCGGTACTATGATACGTCTCGGAGCGAAACACAATATACCGGTTCCATACTGCGAATTCTGTTTCCACGCGATCAAGGCCCTGGAAGAGAAGAATGATGGAAAATTTGATTATTAATAATGATAGGGTTAAAAATACTGTTGACCCTAGCCTCATTAAATCACTTATACACCAAATACTGTTGAACAGAATATTTTAATAATAACAGCTGCTACAAATGCCACAACAGTTGCCAGCACAATCCTTACAGGCTTTGAAAGTTTTGAAATACTTCCTTCCTTTTGACGACTTCTTATCTTTTCGATAAGTCCGGTCGTATAAAAAGGAAGGATAAGGATCATGACCATCATCAAAGTATGGAAATACTTTGTGAGATTTTCTCCCACAATACCACTGCCATCAAGTCCCGTTGTGACAAGCACTTCATATGCTATCAGTGCGATAACACCCATTATGCTCATCTTACGAACTTCTTTCAGAAGCTTTTCCTTTTCGCTTCCTGCATAATCTGACATTTTCTCAGCTACATTCTTTACTTCTTCATTCATTTTCTCACTTTTCCTTTCTCCATCGATGATTTCGGGAATGCTTACATCGTAGAGCTCAGCAATATCAGTTAGTATCCGGCATGTTGTTTCCATTCTCCCATCTGGATACTGTTCTTCCTGAAACACCAAGTTTTTCTGCAAGCTGTTCCTGTGTGATACCGATTTCTTTTCGAAGCTCTTTTAGAAAGCCTCCTATTTTTTTCTGATCCAAATTGTTTGCTCCTTTCACTTGCAGAATAAAATATCTCCGTCCGAAGGTACACGACACAAAGTGAGAAATGCCGTAAATACGCCACCGGACAGATTTGTCATGTTCGTTTTGAGCTATAGTTTCTTAAAATCTCAGCTCAAGTCCAACCTTGAGCTGATGTAATCTTTCTCCAAGATGCTGCTTCATTATCCCATACGCTCTTTTCCCTGTGCAATGACCTGTACATATATATTCAATTCCCGTTTCTTTTATCGCTTTTGCAGTTTTTTCAATTTCATCTGTTGTTTTATTATATAAATGCAGTCCTCCGATAAGTCCGTAGATATTCTTATCCGGAAAAGTACTCTTTATCTCATTTATAATGTTCACTGCTCCGCCATGGGAACAACTGTTGATGATCACGAGTCCCTTGTCTGTATCAAGTACTACGCTCTGTTCATGAGAAAAATCATCATATTTCCATCCTCTCTCTGTACGGATGTACATTTTTTCGCGTTTTCCTATCATATCAAGCGAAGCTGTCTTATGTGGGATAAGATAGACACCTTTGTATAATTCAAAGTCACCGCTTACAAAACAAATTCTATCATGATACTCTCTCAGAACATTCTTAGGAATTCCAATATATTTTTTTAAGATAAAATCACGTACATAGCAATTTTCTCTTACCGAATCTCTTACATAAAATTTTGCATCAGCATTTTTTTGAAAAAAGACAGGCATTCCATTTGCGTGATCGTAATGGGCGTGGCTCAGTACTGCATGATCTATATCTTTTACATCAAGTCCAAGCCTTTCCATATTTTCAGCAAATAACTCCGAGGCTCCAGCGTCTATCAGAATTTTCTTATCATCATATTCCGCTAAGATCGAAAGTCCCCATTCGCCCTTTATGCTGCTGTCGGAAACATTATCTACAATAACCGTTAGTTTTACATTCATTTTCATCCACCGATTTCTGATAGTATTCTCACTTAAACGCAGAAAAAGCCGAGGCTTTCTGCATCATAAACAATTGCAGAAGGCATCAGCTTTTTAAGCGGTTCTTTATTTATGCGATTCCTTCGTACTCATAACCTGCTTCTGTAATAGCAGCTTTGATGAGTTCCTCATCGACGTCCTTGGAATTTGTGATAGTCACCATATTTTCCTCATGTGAAGCTACTGCTGATTCGATTCCGTCGATCGCTTCAAGAGCCTTCTTTACATGAGCCTCACAGTGTGCGCACATCATACCATTTACCTTGATCTTCATTTCGTTATTCTCCTTTTCTTTTTTGTCATTTTCTTTTATATCATTATCAGATTTTACATCTGCTGATCGAATGATCTTATGGTCTATCGGATTCTTGACAATCTTGTCCTTACTTCCATCATGTACTTTTAGCCAGTTAAGTCTTAGTGCGTTTGATACTACGCAAAAGCTTGAAAGTCCCATAGCCGCTGCTCCGAACATTGGATTCAGTGTCCATCCGAAAGCTGCAACATAGCAGCCTGCAGCAAGAGGGATACCGATCAGATTATAGAAAAATGCCCAGAAAAGATTCTCATGAATATTTCTGATGGTTGCTCTGGAAATTCTGATGGCTGCTGCAACATCTCGAATACTGCTCTTCATAAGCACAACATCCGCTGCATCTATGGCTATATCTGTTCCTGCTCCGATGGCGATTCCGACATCCGCACGGGTAAGCGCCGGGGCATCATTTATTCCATC
>CAMVTN010000090.1 GCA_947170415.1 uncultured Lachnospiraceae bacterium
ACGTCTTCTGTGTCATGCGTCAGGTGCTGCAGACGTTTATAGCCCATTGTTCCTGCCATACCTTTTAAGGAATGGGCTGCACGGAATATCTCGTTAATAGAGTCTTCATTCTCCGGATCCTGCTCCAGAGTAAGAAGGTTATCATTTAGCGCCTGAATGTGTTCCTGAGATTCGTCGAGGAAAATACCTAAATACTGACCTACATCCATTTCATTTTACCCCCACATTTTTCTCGATCGCCCCCGCTACCTTTTCCAGCGGTACGATTTCATTTACGAGACCTGTAAGTGCGATTGCTTTAGGCATACCGTACACTGCACTTGTCGCTTCATCCTGCGCTATTACATAGGTTTTCTTTTGTTGATCCAGATTCTTTATCCCGGCTGTGCCATCTGCACCCATGCCGGTAAGAACTGCGCAGCAAATCTCCGAATACGGACAATCGATGAGTGATTCGTACATGTAATTAGCTGCAGGCTTAACTCCTTCACGCGCGGGTTCATCCGTGTAATAGATCTTTATACCGCCGCCGCTCCGGCCTACTTTCATGTGTTTACCACCTGCCGCTATATAAACGGTGCCTTTCTGTACGAGTTCCCCGTCCTCTGCTTCCTTGACATGGATCTTACTTAATGAATCCAGTCTTTCCGCAAGAGAACGTGTAAATCCTGCAGGCATATGCTGAACAAGCAGCACAGGCGCATTGAGATTTGCAGGAAGCATTGGTATTACCTTTTGAAGAGCTTTAGGCCCACCCGTGGAACATGCGATGGCAACAACCTTGTCTCCGCCTGTTCCGCCCGTGCTCTTTCTAAGTGTCATATTCTGTGCTCCGCCGGTCACCCTTGTGAATGAAGCGGCTGTCCTTGGAGCAGTCCTGCCTTCGGAAGTTTTGGCTGTAAATGTTCCTACTCCGCTTACCAGACTTGCCTTTGCGATCGTAGCCAGAAGATCCAGAAACTTTTGCTTAAACTTGTCTTCTTTAATCTCAACAAGGTTGTCCGGTTTCTGAACGAAATCAATAGCTCCGAGTTCGAGAGCCTCAATGGTCTCCTTTGTGCCTTCTCCGGTCGTTGAGGAAAACATCATGACTCTGGCATTGATCTTTTCCTTTTGAAGTTCACGAAGGAGTTCCAGACCACCCATCCTTGGCATATTGACATCCAGAATAACAGCGTCATATTTCTTTTTCATCAACAGATCCAATGCTTCACGCCCATCGCGCGCAGTATCTTCAACATGATACCTGCTGTCACTGTTGATTATATCACTTGCTACCCTTCTCATGAGTGCAGAGTCATCCACGACTAGTATTTTTTTCTGTACCATATATATTTTTCCTCATTTCTGAGAGCATTACACGGTTATTTCCCACCTATTCCGTTAGTCTTCCTGAGTTCTGATCTGGGATCTTTTACGGATTTTTCGCTGTTCCTCAAAAATATATCGGATAATACTTTCTCTATCCTTACCATTTATATGAACAAACTGAACACGGATCTCATATCCGGTCTGCTCCTCTCCCTCCAAAAGGTCTGAACGGACAACTTTTCCGATCAGCGAATACTCTCTGGGACGCTTATCTATATCCAAAGTAAATCTGAATAATATCTGATCATGCTTTTCATATGGAATATCTGACAGAAATCTGGCTCCGCCCCCGCTGATATCTACGATGAGACCATCTTCCAGCGTAAAGTCCGTATTAAGAAATTCCACCGGTCTGTCTTCCAGCGTCTTTTCTTCCTCAGTACTGAGTTTTCTGCATTTCATATTCAGTACGCAGTTCAGACGATAGTACTCTCTCCTCTGGAACTTACGTAAATTTGTAGTCAGATTCATTACCAGAATAAAGAAATTATTTGATTTATATCGGTCTATGACCGTTGCATAGCACTGATACAGCCCTTTTCGGGTATAAAAACAAAGGTCATATTCTCCCCCGACCGGAAGCATCTGAAGTGTATTGTGTTCCATCGGCATCTCGATCTCAATCTCATCTTCCGTTCGGATATCGTGTATTCTTGTCCGAAAGACCTTTCTTTCCGGTCCCTGCATCTTTTCCGCAATATTCATCCCCATATCATCATGAACTGCGGTGAGTTCCAGTCGGTCACCCGGAACAATATAATCATTCAACATGCTTAAACACGCTTCCTTCCTGTTATGAAACTAGAGAAGAAACCACTCATACCTCTCCTGCCAAATCGCTCCGTATGCGGGATATCCATAAGAGTATCCGCAACATCTTCAAAAGCTCCTGATACCCGTGACTGTGGTGCCGACAGCGACACCGGACTCTGCTGCATTACAGCCTTTAATAATGCATTGTCATAAGGTACAGGTCCCAGATATTCCATGTTCAGCTTCAAATATCTCTGCACAACGATCCGAAGCTTGTTATACAGCTGCAATCCTTCTTCTTTACTCTCTACCTTATTTGCGATGACTTTTATGATAGCTTCGTCTTTCCTAAAAGCCGGATTACTGTTAAGTGCCTTTAATAACGAGTAAGAATCCGTAATAGATGTGGGCTCCGGTGTCGTGACAAGCAGTATCTCATTACTTGCGACCAGAAATTCAAGCACAGCATCAGAAATTCCCGCAGCCGTATCTATGATGATCACGTCTGCAAGAGTATCCAGCTGCGATATATTCCATACCAGATAATCCAGATTATCCTTACCGAGATTATTCATCCCGGCTATTCCTGAACCACCTGAAATAAATCCGATCCCCATAGGTCCCCATGTAATGACCTCACGTATCTCCATACCCTGATAGATGAGATCTGCAAGGGAGTGCTTCGGAACAGCACCAAACATAACCTCAATGTTAGCCAGACCAAAATCTGCGTCAAATATGATCACCCTCTTGCCTTTATTACGAAACTGACAGGCAAGATTGATCGCAACATTGGATTTTCCGACGCCGCCTTTTCCACTGGTAACCGTAATGACCCTAGCAGTAGTCTTGGGGACGACCTGGTTTTTCTTTATGATATTTCTTAATTTTTCTGCCTGATCCACTATTTGTAACCCCTCATTTGTCTGTTATAGGTAGCATTACCTTCAAATTTCTTCTTTACCCCCAAGAAGAATCCTGACTATACTCTGTGGATTAAAGACGTCTATGTCGTCCGGAACATCCTGCCCATTGGTTATATAAGAAATCGCCGAACCTGTCTTCAGTTTCAGGTTAAGCATATTTCCAAGGGATGTTGTTTCATCGAGTTTCGTAAATATAAGCTGATACCTGACTATCCGTGAATAGTTTTCAGCTATATTCAAAAGATCCTTATACTTTGTGGTTGCTGAAAGCACTAAATACACCTTTATCTTCAGTACTTCCTTTGCCACGTCTATAAACTGCCTCTGAGCTTCTATCTGGTCATCATTTTTGGGTGAATGACCTGCCGTATCAACAAGGATGAAATCAAAGTTTTTCAATTCTTCCAGCGCAGCTCTCATATCGTCAAGCACGTACACGATCTTGAACGGTACATTCAGGATATCCGCATAAGTACGAAGCTGTTCAGCAGCCTTAACTCTGTAAGTATCCGTAGTGATAAGTGCTACGCGCTTTTTCTGCTGTACACTGAGTCTTGATGCCAGTTTTGCAATGGTCGTAGTTTTTCCGACACCCGTAGGTCCCAGAAAAAACACTATCTCGGCCGTATCACTTTCTTTTTCTATCCTGTCAGTCTGACCAAATTTCAGTATCAGTTTCTGATAGATGCTTGAAAGCATGTAATCGATGGAGATACCGGGTTTCTTAAGTTTCCTTGCTTCCTCCATGACTTCTTCCACATATTGAGGCTCTACGTCATTATCAAGGAGTGTTTTTTCTATAAGCTTAAGGAACTTTGTAACCTCATCATCTTCCTCCGGTTCCTCTTCTTCCTGTACCTCCTGCGCTTCCAGCTTCTGTTTTTCTTCTACAACCTTCGTTTCACGCTTCATCTGCTGCTCGATCATCGTATGGATACTGTCGAGCTTTTCTTCGATTGCCTTTTCATCTCTCGACTTTTCGGCACTCATATTCGATCTGTCATCAGAAATAACATCAGGCGCAGTGACTTTCTTTGGAAGATGCTGCGGATACGTGACCGGCTTGTTGTTTGAAACTGCCGTATCATTAACTTCTTCCACTGCTGCTGTGACTTCTACCTGGGGCGCCTTGAAAAATCCGAATATCCCGCCTTTTTTCAGACTCTTGACATTCATGATCACAACACCGCTTCCGAGTTCCTTCCTCGCAAGCGCTGTTGCCTCTTCCTCATTTTTCCCCGTAAATTTCTTGATGATCATACCGTGTCTCTCCCGTCCGTCATGCTGTGATCATTCCAACTGACTGCAGTTCTACCGTGCTCTCGATCTCGTTATAGGAAATAACTATTAATTCTCTGAAATAATCCTCCGACAATTTTTTGAAATAAATCCGGACAATCGGTGATGTAATGACGATAGGATTCTTTCCGACATCCTCCAGTTTTTTGATCTCTTTCTCAGTTGACTGTATGATCGCCTTTGTCCGGTCAGGCGACAGCGTGAGATATGCTCCCTGTTCTGTCTGCTTTACGGAACCCATTATCTCCTGCTCGATCTTTGGATCCAGCGTAACAACGTTTGCAGCTTCTCCTCCAGGGAAATACTTTGCGCTTATGGCTCGTTTCAGAGCCTGCCTCGAGTATTCCGTGAGAATATCCGTGTCTCTCGTTGACGGTGCATAATCTGCCAGTGTCTCGAAGATCGTTAACAGATCCCTTATGCTTATCTCTTCTCTTAAGAGATTCTGCAATACCTTCTGGATCTCGCCGATACCAAGAAGCTTTGGTGTAAGCTCGTCCACAACCTGCGGATTGGATTCCTTCAGGTTGTTTATGAGGTTCTGTGTATCCTGTCTTGTAAGCAGCTCGCTTATGTGACTCCTTATCACTTCTGTAAGGTGTGTCGCGATGATCGACGGCGGATCTACTACCGTATATCCAAGCGACTCCGCTCTTTCTCTCTGCCCCTCAGTAATCCAGATAGCCGGCAGATGGAATGACGGTTCAAATGTCGGGATACCGGTGATTTCTTCCTCTACATATCCGGGATTCATCGCCATATAGTGGTCAAAAAGGATTTCTCCTTCAGCAACCTGTATTCCCTTGATCTTTATGATGTACTGATTAGGATTTAGCTGGATATTATCCCTAAGTCTTATGATTGGAACGATAGTACCAAGTTCCAGCGCCACCTGACGTCTTATCATTACAACACGGTCAAGAAGATCTCCACCCTGATTTACATCAGCGAGCGGGATTATTCCATAACCAAATTCCAGCTCTATAGGATCTACGTTTAGGAGCGATACTACATTTTCCGGTTTACGTATCTCTTCCGCTCCGGCACTTTCTTCCTCTGCCTGTGTCTGCACTTCCACACTCTTTATCTCAAGCTGATTCTGCATGACACGTCCGCCGACTATAAAAATAGCGCCCATTGTCACGAAGATCACCGGATTCAGCGGTGTCACGATACCAAGAAATGCAATAACAGAACCGGACAGATACATAACCTTCGGTGTGCTGAGTACCTGACCCACAAGAGTAGGACCAAAATCCGCTTCCTTCGCGCCCTTTGTTACAAGGATACCTGTTGAAAGCGCAATTAGCAGCGAAGGGATTTCTCCAACAAGTCCGTCACCGATAGTAAGGACTGTTATTGTCTGAAGCGCATCCGGGAATGTCATTCCTCGACGAAGCATTCCCATGGCAATACCACCGATTACATTTACGCCCGTGATCAAAAGTCCCGCTGTGGTATCTCCCTTTACATACTTGGTAGCACCATCCATGGAACCAAAGAATGTAGCTTCGTTCTGGATCTTCTCACGTCTGATCTTTGCTTCTTTGTCATCAATAGCTCCGGTATTAAGATCAGCATCGATAGCCATCTGTTTACCGGGCATTGCATCCAGCGTAAATCTTGCCGTTACTTCCGATACTCTCTCGGAACCTTTATTGATAACGATAAACTGTACTATAAGGAGAATGATAAATACGATCGTACCAACGATAAGATCGTTTCCACCAACGAACTGTCCAAAAGTTCTGACAACATTTCCCGGATCACCGGTAGTGAGGATCAGCTTTGTAGATGATACGTTTAGTGAAATACGAAAAACTGTCGTGAAAAGAAGGATCGTAGGATAGTAAGACATATCCAGTACTTCTTTTACGAACAGCGTATTAAAAAGAATTGCAAATGCTATCGCCATGTTAAAGCAAAGACATATATCAAGCAAAAACGCAGGAAGCGTTATTATCATGAAAACAAAAGCCGACAGCAGATACAGCGCGACTCCGATATCAAATATATTAAAAACTTTTGACTTCGTTTTAACAGGCATACGCTATCCCCTTCTAAAATCCTATGAAACCTGTATAGTCTGTCGCACCCCGGCAGGCGTCCCTGCTTTATTTTTTTCTTCTCTGAGGTTATAGACAAATGCAATAACTTCGGCAACAGCCTGATAAAGTTCCGGCGGGATCAGCTCTCCTATCTCCACGTTATGATAGAGCATACGCGCGAGTGGTTTATTTTCAACTATCTCCACATCATTTTCCCTTGCGACTTCCTTTATCTTCTGTGCCATAAAATCTGCACCTTTTGCCGTGACTATCGGTGCAGCTGCAATATCCTGATCGTATTTAAGTGCTACCGCATAATGGGTAGGATTAGTGATGACCACATCTGCCTTCGGTACTGCATCCATCATCCTTCGACGACTGGCTTCATGCATCTTCTGCCTGATCTTACCCTTGATCTGCGGATCACCTTCACTATTCTTCCATTCATCTTTTACTTCCTGTTTGGTCATCTTCATATCCTGGTGGAACTTCCATTTTTGATAAAGGAAATCCACTGAACCAAATACAAAGTAAAGGATGCTTATCCTGAATCCCACATCCAGGATCGTCTCCAATATGAGTCCTATACCACCCATAAGTGACATATCCCGGAGAAGTAATATCATTCCAAATCTGTTTCTTAATGACGTATACGCGATACCGACTATTATCGCGATCTTAACTACCGATCTTAAAAGTTCCATAAGCTTCTCAACAGAAAAAAGTCTCTTAACACCACTTATGGGACTTAATTTATTTAATTTTGGTTTCAGTGTCGGTTTCCACTTAACCTGAAGAACATTAACTACAGTAAGCGTTACCACTGCAACCAGCATTACCGGAAGCATGATAAGTATCATTTTTATGATGACTGTATTCATGATCAGGCAAAGCTCATGAATAGTAAAATTCCCATCCACATTTGAACAGTATTCCGGGATCTCGTTATAGATCCAGTGAAAGACATCCATGAAATTCTGAGCGATATATGTTCCTGCAAATCTTAAAACCAGAAACAATGTCATCAATGCAACTGCATTGTTCATCTCCTGGCTTTTAGCGACTTTGCCTTCTTTACGGGAATCCTCGAGTTTTTTTGCTGTCGGTTCCTCAGTCTTTTCTCCACCGGGTCCTTCTTTTGCAAAATACTGCAGATCAAGACGCATGAGGCATTCTTCCCGATTTCTGTTTTTTTCAGTCCTTATGCCATCTTTAATAATGCAATATATCAATGCATGACCTCCACTACGGATCTGACCATATTTTTCATCTGAGAAAAAATAAAATCCGACATCTGCGGCAGGAGACCCACTGTAAGTATCAGCGCTCCAAATCCCACCAGCATCTTTAACTGCACACCGACCGCAAACATATTTAACTGCGGTGCAACTTTTGCCAGGATACCCAGTATGGAATTCAACAGCATCATGACCGCAAAGATCGGCAGATAGATCCTGAATGCGATGATAAATGCATCTGTCATGAATCCTACTATCACAGATACCATATTTTCCATCCGGACATTTACATGCCCGATCGGAATAAGCGAAAATGCATCAACAAATGCCCGGAGGAGCCAGTGATGCATATTTGTTCCTATCAGAAGTAATAGTATCGCATACTGATACAGCGTACCCGTAAAACCAATCTGCTGTCTGGATACAGGGTCAAACATATTTACCATCGAAAGACCAATATCCATATCGATCCTGGAGCCTGCAAGACTTAAAACTGAAATACATATCTCAGCCACAAAGCCTATAGCCAGACCACAGGCCGCTTCCGATATCACAAGTGCCGCATATCCCATGACCGTCGTATAGTTAAGCGTACTGTGCGGGATAACGAACCGGTACAAGACCATCGCTACAAAAAATGAAAAACCGATCTTTACACGTTTCGGTACATTTGCCGTACTGAAAAACGGTGCTGTATAAACAAAACACGATATCCTTGTAAGTATCAGCAAAAAATACTCAAGATCACGAACGGAAAAGTTGTAGGTAAACAAAAACGTACCACCTCAGCTTTCCTGTGAACTAACGGATATACACAGAAAAATCCGACCATAACTTGATCATAAAACCTACCATATTCTCAAGCATCCAGTGACCAAGAAGCATGATGCCGATAAAAATACTGATGACCTTAGGAACAAATGTAAGAGTCTGTTCCTGAATAGATGTAACCGTCTGAAAAACAGAGATGGTCAGACCGACCGTAAGAGAAATCAGAAGAAGAGGAGCTGCCGTTGTCAAAATGACATACAGCGTTTCCTGTGTAAGATCTGTAACTACCCCTATATCCATACTCTCCGCTCCTTTCAGATCCCCGCGGGTTCCCCCTCCCATCGGAAATCAGTATTAATAAAACGTCCTGACAAGCGATCCTATTACAAGATTCCATCCATCCGCAAGCACGAATAACAAGATCTTGAAAGGCATCGAGATCGTTGTAGGAGGAAGCATCATCATACCCATACTCATAAGAGTGGATGCTACTACCATATCTATTACGATAAATGGTATGTAGATCAAAAAGCCTATTATAAATGCGGTTCTGAGTTCTGATATTACAAAAGATGGTATAAGGACATAACTCGGTATATCCTCAAGTTCATTCACTTCTATATCATCAAGATCTGCAATATCCAAAAACAGCTGTACATCTTTTATCTGCGTCTGCCCATACATAAAAGTCCTTATGGGTTTCATCGCCGTATCGATAAACTCCGTCTGGGTTATTCGCCCTGCCTCAAAAGGCTTCACTGCTTCAGCATTTATCTGTTTTATCGTAGGCTGCATGATAAAAAATGTTAAAAATAAAGTTAACCCCACAAGTACCTGGTTTGGTGGTGCGGTCTGCGTTCCGAGCGCAGCTCTGGTAAAGTGCAATACTACCATTATTCGGGTAAAAGAGGTTAACATGATGATCAGCGTAGGTCCAAGGGCAATAAGCGTAAGCGTTATAAGGATCCTTAGTGATCCCGAAAGATTGCCCCTTCCATCGCTATATGTGATATTGAGATAGATCGGAAGAGCGTCGTGTAGGGAAAGAGTGTAGATCTCGGTGGTC
>CAMVTN010000091.1 GCA_947170415.1 uncultured Lachnospiraceae bacterium
GTCAAAAGTAAATACTGCTGTTTTCAGTCCCCGCTCTTTTTTTAATCTGATGATGGTATTAAGGAGCTTTTCATGACCCCTGTGAACCCCGTCAAATTTTCCGATGGCGACTGCTGTTCCCTTAAAGTCCTTTTCGTTTTTTATATATTTCTGAAATGCCGGAATATCCGGAAAAATACGCATGATAGCCTTTCTACTCTGTTTTCTCTCCCGGAGCCGGATGTGACTCCTTGTCCAGAAAATACTTCACAAGCTTTGCTTCGCCTGCTGAAACCTCATATAATGCCGCAAATGCTCCATCCGAAAGCTTTACTCTGTATGTGCCGTTTTCTGCATCTGTGCTGAATCTGTTTCCGTTCCACACGAGATGTTCATCGTGCCCGGACACGGTTAGTTCAGGATATTCAGAAAACGTGCTCTCTATAGAATAAAGGTGCTTCTCTATTCCCTGGGTTCCGACTTCCTTCATGAGACGTTCTGCTTCACCAAGTGTGATCGTCTCTTCTTCGGAAAAACCTGCTGCACGGGTTCGCTTTAGTTCCTCCATGGCAGCTCCCACGCCGAGTTTTTCACCTATATCTCTGCATAATGAACGTATGTAGGTTCCCTTTCCACAGGAAACCTCCATTGTAACTACGGGTCCGGTGACCATAACAGTCTTTTCCCGTTTCGTACCGTCTATATCCGTGTATTCTTTCTGCATTATGACCGGAGGTGCCTGCCAGGTGTAATCCTGTATATCTACAGAGTAGATCTTTACACGGCACGGTTTTCTCTCGATAACCTTGCCCTCTCGCGCAAGATCATAGAGCTTTCTGCCGTTCACCTTTTTTGCGGAATACATCGGCGGGATCTGATCGTATTCACCTACAAAATTCTGTACAGCACGTCTCACATCTGATTCGCTTAGATGTATCAGATGATGTCGGCGCGCCAGAAATTCATCACCGGTAAAATCGTCATCTTCCGGATGATTCAGTTCCCCCGTGTCTGCTGCTGTCCAGGTCTGAGTACCTGTGAGGCATGTAAGGAGCTTACCGGAGGTGTCCTCTGTATCCGTAGTTATACCAAGTCTCATGCGGCAGATATAGGTCTTATCCGTATCTGTCAGCATGCTTACGAGTGAAGTTCCCTTACCTAGGCACACCGGCAGTACTCCTGTCGCGTCCGGATCAAGAGTACCGGTATGTCCGATCTTTCTCATATGCAGTATCCCGCGAAGCTTCGCCACTACATCATTACTGGTGAATCCGGCTTCTTTATATATGGGCAGGATGCCGTTAAATTTATTAGTTTCTTTTTTCATTGAGCTGTCTCTCAATCTGCTCTGAAATATTATTCAGAATATCATGGTATGTACCGGTCATACTGAAACCGGCTGCCTTTTTGTGACCGCCGCCGCCAAAAAGCTGTGCGATCTTTGAGACATCGACTTTGTCATTAGAGCGCATGGAAACCTTGTATAAAAGCTGCTCATGGGAGCTCTCATACATAAATATCGCTACATCTACGCCCTTTGTGTGTAAAAGCTGATTTACTATTCCTTCAAAGTCGGTATTCTTTGCGTTGTAAAACTCCATGACTTTATGATCTACAACAGAAGCGATACATCTGCCATCCATGAAAAGGATGCTTTCCATGACAGCTCTGCCCATGATCTGGTTCTGCAGATAAGTCTTTTCATAGAAAGTCCTGTCAATGATATCTGTAAAGTCAAATCCAAAGTCTATGAGCTTTCCAACGATCTCAAGTGTACGCCTGGAAGTGTTGCTGTACTGCATTACACCTGTATCATGGATGATTCCTGTGTAAAGGCACTTTGCGATATCCACATCGATCTTATCTTCGTCTATCAGCTCAAACACAAGCTCTGACGTGGAGCTTGCTGTTGGCACGATGTAAGTATACCTTCCAAATCCGGTATTACTTATATGATGATCAATGCAGGCAGTAGTCTTTGCTCGCGTGAAATACTCACCTGCAAGTCCGAGTCTGCCAAGATCGCCCAGGTCCATAGCTATAAAGAGATCAAGGCTCTCAAATTCCTGCTTCTCACCCATGAAATTTGCAGGATCAAGCTTAACCGGCCACTGGATCTCATCAAAGCCCTTAAGATCTGCAAAGATTTCTGCCGGATGCTCAAGAAATAGTGTGACCTTCTTTTCCGGCCATACCTTTTTAAGATAATTATAAAGAGCAAGCGTCGATCCGACCGCGTCACCGTCCGGACGGACATGGCCTGCTATACCAATAGTTTCTGCCCCTTCGACTAACTCACTTAAATTAAACATATCTTCCCTTTCAAAAGGCGGACCTACCCGCCTGTCCCTTCGTCTAATGATAAACGGTTTCTGACAGGTGGGCAAGTCCGCCCCTCACTTTTTATTATTCTTCGTCTGTGTTATTTTCGGAATGTGCAGCTTTTTCTGCATCTTCTTTCATAACTTCGTCGATTCTCTTTGCCATATCAACACCATACTGAATGGATTCATCCATGACAAATTTTAATTCCGGAGTATTACGGAGATTTACGATCCTCGCAAGCTCATGACGAATGAAACCCTTTGCGGAATTTAAGCCCGCAAGAGTATTCTCTCTTTCCTCCTCACCGCCGAGTACACTGATATAGACCTTACAGGTCTTCAGATCCGGCGCTACATATACATCCATTACTGAGGTCATGAGACCCACTCTGGGGTCCTTTACCTCACGGATTATAGAAGAAAGAGCACGCATTACTTCACCGTTTATCCGGTTATTCTTGGTACTGTTTTTTCTCATATATTAGTCTCTCGCAACCTCAACCATCTTGTAGCACTCTACAGTATCGAGTTCCTTAACATCATTGAAGTCTTCAAATACAAGACCGCACTCGTAGCCTTCTCTTACTTCCTTTACGTCATCCTTGAATCTCTTCAGGCTGGCAAGCTTTCCTTCATGGATAAGCTCTCCGTCTCTCATGATCCTTACGCTGCAGCCTCTCTCAACGATACCGCCTGTAACATATGAACCTGCGATATTACCGATCTGGCTGGCCTTAAAGATCTGACGAATCTCTGCGTGACCGATGATCTTCTCTTCGAATACAGGAGCAAGGAGACCCTTCATAGCAGACTCAACTGCGTCGATTGCCTGATAGATGACGCTGTACAGATGGATATCTACGTCTTCTGTCTCAGCTGTCTGCTTTGCAAGTGCATCAGGACGAACATTAAATCCGATGATGACCGCATTTGAAGCGCTCGCAAGGATCACGTCGGACTCATTGATGGCACCTACACCACCGTGGATAACCTTCAGAGCAACTTCGTCATTTGAAAGCTTGAGGAGTGACTGCTTAAGTGCTTCTACAGAACCCTGTACATCAGCCTTGATGATGACATTGAATTCCTTAAGATCACCCTCTTTGATCTGTGAGTACAGATCATCAAGAGACATTCTCTGCTTTGTCTCACGGAGAAGCTCTTTCTTATGCTGCTCCTTGAAGGTCTCAGCAAATTCCTTACCTTCCTTATCTGTCTCAGGAGAGATAAAGATCTCACCTGCTTCCGGAACATCATCAAGTCCGAGGATCTCTGCAGGAGTTGACGGACCTGCTTCCTTGATACGCTTACCATTCTCATCTGTCATGGCACGTACACGTCCGTGACATGCGCCTACAGCGATGAAGTCACCTACGTGAAGTGTTCCCTTCTGAACGAGGATAGAAGCTACAGGACCTCTTCCCTTATCAAGCTGAGCCTCGATTACGAGACCTCTTGCCTTTCTATTTGCATTTGCCTTGAGCTCGAGCATATCAGCTGAAAGAAGGATCATCTCAAGAAGCTGATCGATTCCCTCACCGCTCTTAGCTGATACAGGTACGAATACTGTTGATCCGCCCCAATCCTCAGGAATAAGCTCATACTCAGCAAGTTCCTGCTTTACGCGATCGATGTTTGCGCTGGGCTTATCGATCTTGTTTACAGCTACGATGATATCTACACCTGCTGCCTTTGCGTGGTTGATAGCTTCTACTGTCTGAGGCATTACACCATCATCAGCTGCTACTACAAGTACAGCAATATCTGTAGAGTTTGCACCACGCATACGCATTGCTGTGAATGCTTCGTGTCCAGGTGTATCAAGGAATGTGATCTTACGATCCTGGATCTTAACCATGTAAGCACCGATTGCCTGTGTGATACCACCTGACTCTTTATCTGTCACATGTGTCTGACGGATCTTATCAAGGAGTGAAGTCTTACCGTGGTCAACGTGACCCATGACGCAGACAACCGGAGGTCTCTTTGTCATTGTGCTCTCGTCTTCTTCATCTTCCTTGAGAAGTTCTGCGATAACATCGACTTTCTTTTCATGCTCACAGAGAATATCATATTCTGCTGCGATATTTTCTGCTTCTTCATAGCTGAGCTCGGAGTTAAGTGTAACAACCTGACCTGCGAGGAACAGCTTCTTGATGATCTGAGCAGACTGGATCTTCATATGATCAGCGAGTTCACGGATCGTAAGTGTATCCGGGATTGTGATCACCTTGATTTCTTCTTCAACAGGCTTCTCAACCGGAGCAGGCTTGTGGAAACCATGAGGATTGAACTTCTTCCTTGCTCTCTCCTCCATGTTTGCCTCAGCTACTGCCTCTTTTCTTCTTCTTGCTTCGGACTGTCTTCTGCGGTCTGCGTCATAACGGTGTCCCTGTGCGCCTCCGCGTCCTCCTGGTGCCGGTGCGGGTGCACCAGCTCCTGCAAAGCTGTTGCGGCTGTTCTGGTTCTGGTTGAAGGAACCCGGTCTTGCAGGGCCTCTAGAATTGCCCGGACGACCATTATTATTGCCAGAATTGCGGTTACCATTCTGAGCGTATGTTCCACGCTGGCCACCGCCCTGGTTATTGTTCTGTCCAAACGGTCTGCGCTGTCCGTTGTTGTTCGAACGATTGCCATAGCTGCCTCTTCCCTGACCGTTAGAGGAACGGTTATTGTTGTTTCCGCTGCCGTTTCCGTTTGATGCGGTCTTTTTCATTGCTGCCATATTGGCATATACATTACCGATAACTCTCTTGATCGGGCTGTTCTGCTCTGTGGAAGCTGTGCTTTCCTTTGCAGCCTCTTCTGCAGCCGGCTTCTCAACTGCAGCTTCCTTCTTTTCAACTACAGCCTCTGCAGCCTTCTGAGCTACCTTTTCCTCAGGAGCAGCAGTTGTCTTAGCCGGAGCCTCAGCTGCCTTTTCCTCAGGAGCAGAGTCTCTCTTAACTCCTTCAAAAGCATCCGGTGAAGCTACTTCTGTATGCTGGAAAGGCTTTCTTGCCTTCGGCTGTTCGATCTTTCCATTACTGATCTTTACGATCTGACGTCCACCGTTATTGCTCTTATTTCCACGACCGGAATTATTGGTAGCGAAAATAATATGCTTTTTCTTCTTTACTTTATTATCGCCGCCCTCGGCACCGTTTACTGCCTTTTCTGCCGGCTTTGATTCGCCTTCTGCTTTCTTCGGTGCTTCGCCGCCAAACTTTGATCTAACCATATCAATGTACTTATCATCGATACTGCTCATATGATTGGCAACGTCTGCGCCGTTTGAATTAAGGTACTCAACTACATCTTTATTTGATACGTTGATTCCCTTTTCCTTAAGTTCTTTTGTAAGCTTTAAAATCTGCATTTTTGCCATTAAGTATTACCCTCCCTGGACAGACGTTTCACAATCTCATTCGCAAATCCCGGATCCAGGACTGCAACAGACACACGGGTCTCTTTACCCAAAGCATGTCCCACTGCGTCCATGGTTCCGTGTTCAAAACATGGAACGTTGTAATATGTACATTTATCACGAAATTTCTTTTTTGTTCTCTCTGAAGCATCACGTGTGACAAGAACCACACAGGCCTTGCCTTCCTTTATTGCCTTCAAAACGGCGAATTCTCCACTCGCCATCTTTCCGGCCCGCTGCGCAAGCCCCAAAAGAGAATCTATTTTACTCGATTCCAAGCTCTTTGAACTCCTTTATGAGATGATCCACTGTGTTCTGTCCTGCCGGGATCTTGAACGATCTTTCCAGTCCTTTGCGGTCTATTGCCGCTTTCAGACATTTCTCCTGCCTGCAGATATAAGCGCCCCGCCCATTTGCACGTCCGGTAGGATCGAGTTTTATTTTTCCCTCCGGTGTCCTCACGATCCTTATCAGTTCCTTTTTGGAACGGATCGTATTACATCCTATGCACTTACGCGTAACCTCTTTTTTCTTGTCAGGCTGGTTTGTTTTCATCGGGGACAGATTCCTCCAACTGCATCTGCGTCTGCTCGTTTGCAAACAATTTGTGAGATTTATTCTTCTGTTTCCTCTGCAGCTTCTTCGCTATCTGCATCAGATTCCTCAGCTGAAATCTCGTCGTCAACGATCTCCTCTACAGCATCCTCAGATACTTCTTCGGATTCCTCTGTAAATTCACCGTCTTCTGTATATTCATCATCTTCGTACTCATCATCCTCATCAGAGAGATAATCCTCCATGCGGAATCCGGGTGCATCCTTAGCCTGTGTCTCAGACTTGATATCGATCTTAAATCCTGTAAGTCGTGCTGCGAGTCGCGCGTTCTGACCTTCACGTCCGATAGCGAGCGAAAGCTGATAATCAGGTACTACAACCTTAGCTGTCTTCTCGTCACCATCAACGATAACAGATACGACCTTTGCAGGTGAAAGAGCGTTTTCGATAAAGATCGCAGGGTTCTCATCCCAGTTGATGATATCGATCTTCTCACCGCCAAGCTCCTCAACTACTGCATTTACACGGGCACCGCTGATACCTACGCAGGCACCTACTGCATCTACGTCAGGATTGTTGCTCCATACAGCCATCTTTGTACGTGAGCCGGCCTCTCTGGAAATGCCCTTGATCTCAACTGTTCCATCGGAAACTTCTGCAACCTCTGTCTCAAACAGACGACGTACGAGTTCCGGATGAGTTCTTGAAACCAGGATCCTCGGTCCCTTTGAAGAATTACGAACCTCAAGTACATAAACCTTTACATGATCATTCGGATTCAGGATCTCTCCTGCAACCTGCTCATTCTCAGACAGGAATGCATCTGCATGACCAAGGTTCACGCTGATATTCTTTCCAATGAAACGCTGAACAACACCGGTGATAACCTCATGTTCCTTACCAATGAATTCATTGTAAACAGCGTTGCGTTCTTCCTCGCGGATTTTCTGCAGGATAACGTTCTTTGCACTCTGTGCTGCGATACGTCCGAAGTTCTGGCTCTTAAGCTCAACCTTTACTGTATCACCAACGCTTACTGACGGCTTGATAGCCATTGCGTCATCCGGGCTGATCTCTGTGAGAGGATCTGTGACATCCTGTACAACTGTCTTTTCCGCATAAAGGAAGAAAGAGCAGTCCTCCCGATTCAGGTCACAGTGTATATTCTCTGTCTTTCCATAATTGCTCTTGCATGCGATCATAAGTGAATTTTCAATCGCATCCAGAAGAATATCTCTGCTGATGTCCTTCTCTTTTTCAAGGATATCAAGGGCCTGTCTCAGTTCACTTGCTGCAGTCGCCTGAGCGTCCTCTGTCTTTTTCTTTCTCATTCTTCAATCTCCTTTTCGGAATTTCCGTCACCTTCATCGGGATCTACCATAAATCCGGGTGAACTTATCTCCATTGTATAAGCATCTTCAATATAATCTTCCTGATCCAGCTTTTTGCTGACTATCCTGCTGACAAGAACACAATCATCGATCGTGATCCCGCCGGGCTTATTGATATAAGCTCTCAGGTAATAGTTTCCATTTTCTTTTACGTACTCAGTCCTGATGAGTTCAAATCCATTGTCATCAGTAACCGGTTTTACAATCGTTGCGAACTTTTCTGCAATCTGCTGCTCAGTCATTTTACCTCCGGTCGCGGCATATCCGCGCACATAAGAAAAGTGGGCTCCTTGGAAGCCCACTTAACACCTACATAGCAAAACTATATCACCCGTGTGTGTCATCGTCAAGGCGTTTTTTATGTATTTATGCGGAATACCGGAAAATCAGCAGGTATTTTTGCCTCTATACAATACTGTTTTCCCTCGAACGGCTGTGTAAAGATCAGCCTTTCCGCATGAAGCATGGCACGCCTGTATCTGTCATCCGCCTTACCATAAATAGGGTCTCCGATAAGCGGATGCCCTGTCGCTGCCATATGGACACGGATCTGATGTGTTCTCCCTGTAAGTATTTCGGCCTCTACAAGCGACATCTTTATCCCATTTTCTTCAGTTTGTTCAATAACACGATATCTTGTCAGAGCAGTTTTTCCGATTGGTGGTTCGGCAACCTGCTGTTTCATGAGTGCTCCGGGCACCGGACCGATGGGCAGTGAGATTTCATTCCACCCATTGTTTTCTTCATCTACGAAATGTCCAATGACAGCTGCGAGATAAACCTTTCTGCAGGTATTTTCATCTTTCTCCCGAAACAGCCTGCCCGCTGCCGGTCTGTTTTTCGCAAACATGAGAACTCCCGACGTATCCTTATCAAGCCGTCCCACCGCCCGCGGGATCACCTCTGCACCTTTTGCTTTATAATAATGCGCGAGAAAATTTGCCTCTGAGTCGAAATAATGTCCATGCGAAGGATGGACCACCGTTCCTGCCGGTTTATCCACGATCACCAAATCCTGATCTTCATATAGTATATTCAACGGCCCCTCGCACGGAACTATCCGCTCTTCATCAGATTTTTCATCAGCCAGAGTGACTCTTAGCATATCCCCCGGCTGAGCCCGATCTTTTACCGTCACTTTTTCCTCGTGACCATCAGAAAATATAAGCCTTATCCCATCCTCGTGAAATTTCGCATGGCTTATCTCTCCTACCGTAAGCTTCATCTTTGTTTTCAGAAGCTTCCCTATTATTCCATTAACTGTTTCGGGCATATCTGCTTCCCGAACTATATATTCAAGAATCCTGTCCATTCACACACTTTCTTAAAAACTAAGAGTCCACCATAGCTGGTACATTTCATTACAGCACGATGCAAAAAGCAAACCGACAGGACCTAAATCCTGCCGGTTTCCCAAGGGTTGAGTAGCTCGTATCGGAATCGAACCGGTGTTTTCGCCGTGAGAGGGCGACGTCTTAGCCTCTTGACCAACGAGCCATATGACAATATTAAGGTGTAAAGTAGCTCGTATCGGAATCGAACCGGTGTTTTCGCCGTGAGAGGGCGACGTCTTA
>CAMVTN010000092.1 GCA_947170415.1 uncultured Lachnospiraceae bacterium
ATGTGCTATCGCCTGCTTTACGAGTCTCTTTATCTCATGAGGGATGACAATATCGTCCCAGGTATACTTTCCCTTAACGCGTCGTGCCAGCTGGTCAAGCTTCGTTACAACCTCACCGTAACAGCATTCACTTATGGTGTCTTCGGAAAGAGGTTTCCTGTCGACCTTGTATATGCCCTCTGCCCTTCTGCTTGCATCCCTTATCTGCATGGGCGTAAAGTGAAATTCTATAGCTACACCATCTGACAGCTCTACGTTTTCAAAACCATCCTTAAAAAGCTCGATTCTTTCATCTACGGTCGTATCCTCGAGTTCGATACTGATGGCAGACAGCTTTAGATGCAGATGCAGCATTCTTTCCGACAATAAGAATAAAGGAGATACGGCAGGCTGTAGTTTTTCCAGTTCTGCTTTTAATTCATTGTCTGATAAAACTGGCAGTCCATCGTCATCTTCTTCCATCCCTTTTACTATAAGAACAGCGTCAAAGAGCCTGCTAAGCATATCGGCTTCTTTAAGCGCTTCTGTTTTTTTATCTGCAAATTCGAGATCAGCCACAAGCGAGTGATGTCCGTTTCTCGATGCAGCACTGACTGCCTGGTATTCCCTGCCGATACCTTTACGACCGGATATCATCACCGCACTGCGTTCGATACCAAATACCGCATCCAGACGTTTACCCACATCCTTGCGAATGAGAAGCGGCATTTCCTCACCTGCCCTGTGAAGATGAAATCCGTTTGGCAGTACTTCACTTCCATATAAAAAAGCAAGCACTTCACTTCTAAGAGACAAAAGACTCTTTTTTAATTCTCCTGTTTCAAATAGTGAAAGAAACGGTGACGGCTCGATAAATTTACGTTTCATCTCGGGAATCGGTACTTCATCACCGAAAAGATCGGACACAAAAGAGATCTCAGGGTGCTTTCTTGCAACATCATCCTGCAGATAAGCGTCTATCTTTCTGTATTTATCGGCATTTATCGAAAAAAAGCTTAAAAGTACTGTACATTTTTCTGCATATGACAGATTGAATCTGTGAAAAAGGCGTACAAAAGGAAAAGCCTCTACATCCGTCTTTTTCAGGCGACAGTCAATTAATTCCCTGTCTGCCATGAGTTCTGCCTTTTCCGATTCATCACATTTATCCAGGAGACGAACTTCCGCAGCCTTTGACAGATTGTGCTCAAACTCATGACGGGTAACCACGAGTCCCAGCATATTTTTCATGTCATTTTCCGGGCCTACCCACTGATGGTATTTGTAATACAGATAGAGCCTGTGATCCAGCATAGCTGCCGCATCATGCAAAAAATCGTCCTGTGTTTCGTATGGCTCATCAATGAGGTCCATACGGATATCTTCATCTTCAATTTCCAGTTCAAGGAGATCCATAACTCACCCTATCTTTACGTTCATCGCCGGTGCCATTTTTACTGAGATCACTCCGCCCATATTGCACATGAGCTTTGCGTCTTTATTTACCGCCGGTTTCCCGCCTATCTTTACTGTGAGTGATGCCGGTGTCCAGGGCGCACTTATCTGAGCTGCAGCGAGACACGGTCCCGGTACTCCCGTAGCCATGGATGGTTGCATGGGACTTATACACGTGCCAAACATAAAAGGCTTATTGTCAGTAAGTACCGCCGCCTGCATAAAACAAAACTTTACGTTCGGAACCGATGTCGTTGCTATCGGAAACGGAACTGAACCAAAAGAACATTGACATACACATCCTTGTGTTAACGGATTAGACCCCATGTGATACCCTCCCATCAATTAATGTAACTATTCTGGATCGTTACTAGTTGTGTACTCTACAGGCTTCTCCCCATCGTTACTAAAAACCTGTATCTTATCCACGTCTCTAAGGACCGCGCATACGCTTCCATTTGACACATGGAAGTTTTGAGCCGGTAATAAACGAACTCCTCTTTTATGACTGTTTTTTAATGGTGAAGTAAAAGTTGCTACTCCGTCATCAACAGTTTCTACACAGATAATTTCTGAATTTTTCCCATCAAAGATCAAAAAATTGTCGGGATAACTGTGCTTTGCAAATGCTGACGATGCAAAGATCGAGGCTTCGGTTTTTCCCTTTTCTGCCTTATCCTCTGCGACTTTTAATTCCATGCCATCTGTATCACCCGCTGCCCAGACACTGTCAGTATAAGCTTGTATCTCATAATGCCTTGCATCCGTGCCATACCGGTAATACTTACCGGGTTTAAGAGTCACTACCTGCACGGCAGGTTTTCCCGTTACATCTACAGTCACTTCTTCGTCCTGATACACTGCACTACTTATCCGTATCTTATGCTCTCCGCCTTCCAGATTCAGAAAAACAAAGTATCCTTCACCTTTTGACAGAGGAATTACAGGACGATCATCGATGTCTGATCGGAAAGTCCCCATAGGTACCGGATTTCCCGTAAAGCCGTCTGTTATCCTCAGTACTGCTCCTACCTTGAAACTAATCATCTGATCCCCTGCGCTTTCTGCTCCACCGTAATTTCTGCATCCATTACGCGACTGATCTTCTTTGAACGTTTAGAGCTTATCTCTATTCCCGTAGCCTTCACGACTATAGATGCTTTATACGGTGTCTGTGTATTGTTCCAGATCTTCATCATCTTTTCAAAATCATTATTTTCTATTTCGAGATGTATATTTGCCTGCTCTGACGCCAGAGAGCCGTTTAGATACTGCTTTCCTATAGTCGGCATATCAGATACTGCCTGCACAGCCGCACCGAGTATCCTGTACATATCTGCTTCTCTTATCTGCAGCGGTGCCTGTGAATGAGCAGTCACGAGATAATAAGCATTTATGATAGTCGGTGACATCTCCATCTTATTCGGACCTGCCGGACGGAATGACGGAGATTCAAACTGTGTATCTTTTTCTACATGATAGAGGTGAACTGTGAGCTGGTTGTTATCCGGTTCATAAGGTGAACACATAGCGATCATTTCTCTCTTACTCACCGGTTCCGGTGTAAGAGCATCACGCAGCATTTCCACTATCGCATTTCCTGTTTCATAAATTGCCGTGTAATCTGCCATACTTTCTCCTAAGTATTTCTATTTTCCTTAAATGCCTATTGAGCCACGGCAGTTTCCGCTGCTGCAGCTGCCAGTGTCTCTTCATCCGGGAAACAATCCGCATGCCAGTCATAGGTTCTGGCAATATAACCGTCTGTCATCTCATTTAAGTCTGCCGCTACTTCTGCAAAGGAAATAATGTTGTTATTGAGAGCCGTTACTGTATTTACGACATCTACCTTTGCATCCGTTACATCTTTTTCATCTGCATCACCGAGTGAATGCTTCTTCTCTACACGCTCTGCATGCTTTTTTGCATCCTTGTAGTCATCGATAGCATCCTGAATATTTAATCCGGCAAGCTGCAGCTGTATGAGTTCATCCTGAAGAAGCCGGTATAGTCCATGTTCATCTATCTCGCCGGGCTGGGGCTGTCCCTGTTCCTGCATTGTCTTCATCGACTGGATGAGCATATACAGCAATCGGTCTGACTGTTCCTCGGCAAATCCCAGTGCGTCGTCGCTATATGCCCATTGTGTGTCATCTTCGCCATCTGAGACTTCTATATCGTCATCATCATCATCGTCGTCGTATCCATCACTTATATCATCAAAGACGTGATAACCCTTTTCTTCTGCGAGTTTCTTGAAATTCTCAATTGTTTCCTGTGCATTTTTTTGATAACGTTCCATGTCTGCGGCATGCTGTTCCGCAGTCTTTTTTAACGCTGCATTAAGACCGGCCTTTGCCAGTTCTTCCTTATCGACTGTCGATGCATCAAAATACACCGCAAGTGAACTTAGATCCGCGCCGGATGCATTTCCACCGTATGTAAGACCGTTGATTTCATTAAAGATCTGTGACATATCCGTCTCTTCTTTTACCGTATTGAGTTTCAGCTTACGTTCGGTTTTTTTCAGATTCCTTATGCGATCGTAGCTGTCTTCGCCCATGGAATTATCGGATATGGCTTTTTCAAGTGATTCCTGTACTGCTTCCGTCTGCTCTGCATTTGCGGAAGCATTTTCTGCTGCTTTGTAGTAAGAAATGAGCTTTTTCAAGACCTTATGACGATCTTTCGGTGTTGCCTTGCTTATAAGGTCGTCAACTTTTGCTGTACCATAATATGGATTCTGGGGAACACTTGCCTTTGCTGCATCTGCTGCTCCAGCATCTGCCTTTGCTCCACCTGCTGCTCCGGCATCTGCCTTTGCTCCACCTGCTGCTCCTGCTGCATCTGCTCCTGCAGCTGCCGCTCCTGCGTCTGCTCCTCCGGCATCTGCTCCTGCTGCAGCAGCGCCGGTCCCTGCATCTCCGCTTCCTGAATCATCATCAGAAATGTCCAGACCGATCTTTGCGAGAACCGCTTCGACACGTTCTTCCGCGCCATTAACTTCCTCTTCTTCATTATCCAGCAAAGAATCTCCACTGTTTGCAGTCCACTGATAAAAAACTACTTCGTCTGTAGTGTCTTCATACCAGAATCGGAGAATGCTGTGATCTGACACAAAAGGCACATAGTAATCAGCCGAACTGTATTTTGCAGGGATCTCTTTTATAGAAAGTGCATCCTGCTTGACTTTTACCTTGCGGACCGTTATCCCCTCTGCGATCTCATCGCTTACAGCTTTCGCGTAGTCCTCCGGAGTTTTCCATTCCATGAGATCCAGATCTGTAGCTGACTGCGGATCATATATATATACATCCTTAACCATGGGATCCTCATCATCCGTCGCGAGCGAAAATACTACCGTTGTACCAAGTTTTGGCAGCTGCAGTGCAAATGAATCTTCATAAAGGTATCTCCTGCCGCTATTTTGAAATGCACTCTGTACATCCTCATAGCTCATACCGAGGAGTGCTGCTCCGTCAACCGTACCTCCGTTTATCGGTCCCTCATATACGAGGTTTCCGTTGCTGTATAGTTTTCCACTGCCATCAGGAAGATTACCATCGAGACTGCCCTCATAAAAAAGCTTGTCATCCTTAAAGCACTTTGCATCTCCAATGATATTTCCGGCTTCAAATTCTCCCTTTATGACTTCACCGTTTTTTAACGTCAGAGAACCTGATCCGGAATACAGACCGTCCACAAATCCTCCTTTATAGACGAGTATTCCATTATCATTGTACGCAACACCTGTTCCGTTATAGGTATCTTCCTCAAAGTCTCCCTTATAGATCATGTGCTTTTTTTTGTACGCAACACCTCTTCCTGACTTTACCCCTGACGAGAAAGATCCGTCATATACCACTTCTCCATCCTCATAGAGTTTTCCAAATCCGTCATACTCACCTGCGGTGAATGATCCGGAATAGACAAGTATCTTATCTTTGTAGAGCTTTCCTTTTCCCTCATAAAGACCCTTGGACAATTCCCCTTCATAGACCAGTTCGTCCATTTCATAGACCTTACCTGTGCCCTCATATTCTCCATTTGAAAAAGTTCCCTCATACTTTAGAAACCCGTTTTCATCTCTCTGAATTCCTTCACCTTCATATTTACCATTTGCAAAGTTTCCCTTGTAGACCACGATCCCGTCAACCGATTCTTCTCCATAACCACTGTAAACATCGTCTTCATAGTGTCCCTGAAAGGTTACACGGTTATTCATATCGTATTCGGTTCCCTCTTTGATCTTTTTTCCGTCTTTAAGGCGTCCTTTAAACTCCGGCATTTTCTTTTTTTCATCATAGTAAATAATGACCTTACCGGAATAGCCTTTTACTTTCGGATCCTCATTCCACATATGCTTTGTCAGAAAGGTACTGACTATAAAAGGCCATCCTATAGTGATCATAAAAATAGTTCCAACGATTATTACTAATAATACCGTTATGATCAAAGACTTTGATATAAGAAGGCTTCCGGTTTCGATATAGTCTTCTTTTTTCGCAGGTTTCTTTCCTGTAGATGCTGCCGCATCAAGTACCTTGGGACCTATCTGTGAAGCATACCTCGTAACACTGGTCATACTTCTGATCCTGGCTCCGATACTCGTCAGAAATCTCATGAAGAATGCGCGCATCGTACGGAATACTACGCCGAAACTCTGTATCAATTGTCTGAAAAAACTCTCAAACATAAAGTCATTCCCCCACCGATCCTTTTTTTCTCCCAGACAGGATCAACTCTTTGACCTTAAAGCAAGTTCAGATAAAAATCTTTTGGCGGATCTTTCATCTCTGCATATTTATCTGCCATATACAGATAGAATTTTGCCGGACCGTCATAAGCATCTTCACGTACAACCTCGAGAAAATCTGCTCTTGCAGTCCTGTAATCTCCGATGTAGAAAGAATAAATACCTTCCGCAAAAGTTTTCTCAAATTCTTTTTTCTTTCTGCTGATATCAGGCATATCTCCCTCATAGATCTCATAGATCCTGATCGCTTCATCATGGATCTTGAGTTTGCCTATATATCTGGAATCATAATTCCTTACTAATTCTGCCGCATTTTCCGTACAGAGGATCCCCGCTTCGAAACGTTCAAATAGTTTCAGCATACCTCCGGTGATCGAGAAACTCGGAGAGATCGATATAGGCTGATATTTCTCAACCGTACCAACGATTCCTGTCATAACGAGACTCGTATCTATAGTGATATGAACCATTATCTCCTTTTCCATCTGGAATTCCTGACTGATCTCTATCGCAGCTCTTATGGCATCATAATTCTTATTGTTAAAAAGAGCAGTAAAACCGTCATGTCGGTAATCCAGGACCATGCCCTTATATGCATTGAGAATTTCTCCCGTTCTCTCTATTACATGATTCAGACGATCATAAATAACCTTTTGAGACTCATCATAGCTGAATGAAGCAAATTTAAATGACACTGTCATCATAATGAGCCGTTCTTCCGCACAGGTTTCGCGTGAAAGCTCATACACTGACTGAACCCTTAACAGCTTCAGCATATTATTAGGCAGAAAGCGCTCATACGCAGCATTATGCTCATCCACTTCTCTGATCTTTGCCCGAAGCTCAAGAGCTGACGTATCCAATGCATCATTTATTGCACTTATTTCATCCCCTACGCTGTCCCGGACCGGCTGTGTCTCATTCATTAGCTTGCGGATCCTGCGTGAAATTTTGTTGATCCTTGATCTAAACGAGAAAAGAATGATCATTATGATGAACCATAATATCACGAACATTACTCTGACCGTGATCAGCTGAAATAAAAGATGTATATATACTTCAGACTCATCTTCGCTCTTGTGTACACTTAATACACGGACACTAGATTCATCAACTTTGATCGCCGAAACATAATAATATTTTCCGCATACCGCATAGTAAGTTGAGTGTATGTCTCCAATTTCATCACATTGAAGCGCCTCTTCAACAGCTTCTTTATAATTTGAACTATAATACAGGCTATCAATGATCCTGCTCCGCCCGTTTTTTTCGTAATATAGTTTTCCATCCGTTTTCTTTGTCACTATGAGACGGGTGGCATCTTCCCTGATAAGCTTCATTTTTTCATAATCTTCTATTTTTTCACTGCCAACATTTATCGCATTTACAAGAGTGTCCATCTGTTCATTCAGCTGAGTAAAAACATCAATATAGAAAAAATCATCCAACAAAGAACATATCAGATAGAGATAAATTGCCAGCAGAACAGCCCATCTGATCATAAAAGAGATGTGCATCTTAAATAACTGCGCCGGGAAGTACCATATGAGCAGCGCTATAAACATCATTAAAAGTTCAAAGACAACAAGGATTATTACTGAAAAATAAACCGGTCTGCTCTTAGCGTCACTAATATCATGGATCGATCCGTTTCTGAGATACTGAACCTTATCTGCATCATCGATCATCCAGAGCTCGCCATCTATATCTATGTATAGATCCGTCAGTCCTGACGTCCATTTATCGACCACAAAAATATTAGTCAGGCTCTTTGATTCAAAGTTCACGCTATATATAATTCCGCTGCCGTAATCATAGAGATCTGCATTTTCTCCGACTCTCCATACATCTCCGGCTATTACATTTTTCCTTAAACGGATTTTTTGATTTCCGTAACAGAGCATATTTCCTTTGACATAAATTCTCCTGCCGTCATAAAGAACGTAAAATAACCGATCATCCGGAGCGTAGTTGGAAATATCTATTACTTCTATCTTTTCTGCACTGTTCTTTTCTTCATCATAGGCATAAACACTTACACTTTTATCCTCTTTAACTAAAAAAGTAGTTTTCTTTTTATCCTCTATCAATCCATAGATCTCTGCATCTTCACCCTTTGCAGTAGAGTAACAGCATACTGCCCTGTTTGACTTTGCCCCCAGAAAATAAAGCTGACGTATTCCATCCATATTTTCTATGGTAATATACAGATCTCCATCACCGGCTGTATATACCTCATCAAAATTTCTGATCCTATTAATTCCAAGCTGCTCGAAATTTGTTGAGCTTTTATACTTGCCTGTATTATTGATCCTGACAAGTAGATATACATCTTTTTTATATTCCTCTATTTTCGATTCAATGAGATACGTGTAGTTTCCGCCATGGGTGATGACCATCGGATCCGGTGTTTCTTTAAATATCAGACTGTCCAGCGTATTATCAATAAAACCGTAATAAACTTTACTTCCCAAAACATTCAGGATCAAAAGGATTATCAAATACAGACCCAATTTCGTAAGTCTTTTCATCTATTTCTCCTCCATTTCCTGAAATAGTACTTAAAGAACCATTTGATGTTCATAAATATGATTTCAAAAAACCGCTCTATGCTTCCGCGTTTCATAGACTTTTTCCATGCTTCAGCTATCGGTTCTTTATACTCTCTCCATCGCTCAAATAATTCTTTTCCGTCTTCCGGAGGATTTTCTTCGAGACTCAAAA
>CAMVTN010000093.1 GCA_947170415.1 uncultured Lachnospiraceae bacterium
TAATTAAGGTTAACGTCAAGGAGGCTGCTATATGAGTTTTATCGAGATCAGGGGACTGAGCAAAAAATACGGCAATAATACAGTACTTGACAATGTTGATCTGAATATTGAAAAGGGCGAGGTAGTCGCTATCATCGGTCCATCAGGAACCGGAAAATCAACTCTTTTAAGGTGCCTCAACCTTTTGGAAAAGCCGGAAAAAGGTGAACTTTCGGTAGAAGGTAAAAAATACGATCTGACCACAAAGTCATCGAAAAAGATACTGGAACTCAGACAGCACACAGAGATGGTATTTCAGCAGTTTAATCTGTTTAAGAACAGAAATGCGCTGGATAACGTGACAGAGGGGCTTAGGATCGTAAAAAAGATTCCTAAAGATACGGCAGAGAAGATCGCGAGAAAAGAACTGGATAAAGTCGGCATGGGAAACCGCCTCTATCATTATCCAAAGCACCTGTCAGGCGGACAGCAGCAGAGAGTCGCTATCGCAAGAGCTCTTGCGTTAAAGCCTCAGCTGCTGCTGATGGATGAACCTACATCTGCGCTGGATCCCGAACTTGTCGGTGAAGTTCTTTTGACTATAAAAAGAGCGGCAAAAGAGGGAAATACGATCTTACTTGTGACTCATGAAATGGATTTTGTCAGAAGTGTTGCTGACAGGATAATCTTTTTGGAAAATGGAAAGATCGTTGCGGACGGAAAGCCGGAAGAAATTTTTGAAAATCCTGAAAATGAGCGACTGAAGCTGTTTTTGCGAAATATAAACATGCTTCGATCGGCAGATGACTATGTCATATAAAACACCTTTTACAGAGGAGAAATTATTATGGGAAATGCATGCAGCTTAGAGACTACAGAAAATACAGATATTTACACTGATGAGCAGGCGGAGATTGATGCAAAAGAGGCGGGGATCAAGCCAAGGCCTCAGGAGATAAAGGATGAGATAGACGAAAGAGGCGCCTTCATAAGACAGACAAACATATTTGTAAAGCCGTTTGGAGATAACGAGGGTGATCTCAAGGCAGAAGACGGAAGATATGCGGTTTACTGGATGCATGGATGCCACTGGTCAAATCGTCCGGTTATCGTCAGAGATATATTGGGGCTCACAGATGTCATACAGGATGTTGCAACATCTCATTCCGGAGTGTCAAACAGATACGGACATGGATTTGGTGACCAGAAAGATCATAAGGATCCGATCTGCGGAGTACATTTTTTGAGTGAGTTTTATAAAAATGTTGATCCTGATTTCACAGGAAGGGCAACAACTCCTACACTGGTTGACATAAAAGAAAAGAAAGCCGTGAATAATGATTATCACAGACTTTCAAATTATATAGAAGTACAGTTCAGAAAATTTCAGCCGGCAGATGCACCGGACCTTTACCCGGTGAAGTATAGAAAAGAAATCGATGAATTTAACGACTGGCTGTTTCCGACAATAAACAACGGACATTACAGAATGGCTTTTTGCCAGTCCTGGGAAGCCTATGAAGAGGCCTATAATGACTTTTTTGAATCTCTGGAGAAACTGGATAAACGTCTTGAGTCAAACAGATTTTTATTCGGAGATTACATTACAGACTCGGATGTGCGTCTATATGTGACATTGGTACGCTGGGAAACAAGCTACTATCACAATGTCGGACCGATCAAAAAGCGCATCACAGAGTATAAAAATATTTGGGGATACGTTAAGGAGCTGTTTGCTATCCCGGAGTTCAGGAAGTACACGTTCTTTGAATTCCCGAAAAATAATGAGAAGGGAATCTTTGTAAGTTATCCAAAGAGGATCGCTGCCCAGGTTCCGTATGACAAGTTATGGGCAACAGACGGTGAGAGAAAGAAGCTCTCAGCAGATCCTGACAATGTTTATAAGAAGCACCCTGAAGGAGAAACTGTGGAAGATTATCAGACAGTGATCTCTGCTTCAAAGTGGAATTCGGACAGCAGAGCAGACCGGAATCCGGCTAACAGATATTTGTCAGAGGATGCATCGATAAATCCGATCGCTTCAAAGCTTAGAGACTGAGAGATTTAATATGCAAAATCCGTTACGTGAGCGAGCTGTAAGCGAGTGATCGTTACAGGGAAAAATGAGATGAGTACACAAAGGCTAACAGATCAATTCAAAAAATTAGTATCCATAGATTCGCTTTCATTTCATGAAAGGGATATGGCGGATTATCTTAAGGAAAAGATGAGTTCCCTCGGGATCGATCTTCTTGAGGATGATTCAGCAGAAAGAACAGGCGGTAACTGCGGTAACTTATATGGATGTTTTCATGGTTCAAAGGATGCAGAACCGCTCCTGTTTTTAGCACACATGGATACTGTTGCACCCGGGATAGGAAAAAAAGCGATCGAGCACGCGGATGGAACTATAACATCGGATGGAAGTACGGTCCTTGGGGCGGATGATGCTTCAGCGATAGCGGTTATTATAGAAGCAATACAGGAAATACAGGAAGAAAAACTGCCGCATAGAGACATAGAAATCCTCTTCACGACGGCAGAAGAAGCTTATACAGTCGGTGTGTCGGCATTTGATCTATCAAAGATCAGGGCAAAAAAGGCATTTGTTTTGGATGTCAGTGGACCGGTTGGAGGTTATCAGCTGACTGAGCCGACACTCATCTCATTTACTTTTACTATTAAAGGAAAAGCGTCGCATGCAGGGTTTGAGCCGGAGGAAGGCGTGAATGCGATACTTGCTGCATCACGAGCCATCGGAAGACTGCCGATCGGAAGACCGGACGACCACTCTACTTTTAATATAGGTGTGATAAATGGTGGAACAGCGACTAACATAGTGCCTGATAAAGTGACGGTCAGCGGTGAGATCAGGAGTCTGGTTCATGAGGATGCGCTAAAGCTGCTATCCCGGGCGGAAGAAATCTTCAAAGATGAAGCAGAAGCATTAGGTGCTGAAGCAACAGTGCAGCACAATACGTTTTTAGAAGCCTACAGGATAGCTGATGATGACCCTGCCTTTCTAATGTATAAAAAAGCCCTGGATAAGCATCATATTGAGCCGCGTGACAGAAAGTCATTTGGTGGAAGTGACAATAATGTACTCAGAAGAAACGGTATTGATGGCCTGTGTATCGCTAATGCAATGAATAAAATACATTCGTGCGAAGAATACACAAATATCAGAGATCTTGAAAAGGTAACAGCTATCGTACGGGAGCTGATGCTTAATTGAACAGATCGGAGTGGAGGTTTATTCCACTCCGATCTGTTGGTTTAAAAGACTTTTGAAAAAGAATTGAAGCAGCATACGATTTTTTGTATCATGTAGAAAATACACACAAAAAACATATGGTTAAAGGGGCGTTTTTTGTGCGTTCTGCACTTTTTTAAATACAAATGTTGTTGAGGTCAAAAGTCCTTTAAGGGGGGAGAAGTTTGTGAGAAAACTCGTCAAAAGGGGGAACATGAACGAGCGGATCGATACGGTTTTATATAAGTTTCGATCAAGAATGAGGTCATATCCACCTGGAATGTGTCCTATTTCGTTGTATAGGTCACTTCTTCAGATATCGATGAATCAGTCCTGCGGCAAATGTGTACCGTGCAGCGATGGACTGGCAGAAGTAGACCGGATGCTCATGAGCATATTGCAGGGAACAGCTGACTGTGATGTACTTGGGAAGCTGGAGCAGATGTGCAAAATGATAGCAGCCTGCTCGGACTGCGCTGTAGGAATATCTGCGGCAAATCTGATACTTGAAAGTCTGGAGCAGTTTGCAGATGAGTATGAAAGTCATATCAGTCATAAGTCCTGTGTGTCGGAGATAAGACAAACCATTCCGTGTGTGACACTTTGTCCGGCGCATGTAAATGTTCCTGCGTATATTGCACTGATCAAAGAGGGAGACTATGCCGGAGCAGTAAAAATGATCCGAAACAGAAATCCGTTTCCTACGGCATGTGCGATGGTATGTGAACATCCCTGTGAAAAGAAGTGCCGCAGAGGGCTGGTGGATGATCCGATAAATATCCGGGGATTAAAGAAATATGCCGTTGATAATGCGCCGGCAGATACCGTGGAGAGTCCTGAAAAGAATGTCTCCACAGGAAAGAAAATATCCATCATCGGTGCAGGACCGTCGGGACTTACAGCAGCATATTATCTGTCTCTCATGGGACACAAGGTTGTGGTTTATGAAGAGCATGAGAAGCCCGGGGGAATGCTCCGATACGGCATACCTGAGTATCGACTTCCAAAGGAAGAACTGGATCGGGATATAAAAGCGATCATAGATATCGGTGATATAGACGTCAGATACAATACAAAAGTCGGTAAGGACATTACTTTTGAAGAGATCCGAAAGGAGGCTGACGCTGTTTATCTGGGACTCGGGGCTCAGATTGGAAATCGTATGCCGGTTGACGGGGCAGATGCGAAAAATGTTATCCCTGCGGCTGACTTTTTGCAGCTTGCTTCTAAAGGACAGCTGCCTGATCTCACAGGAAAAAGAGTTGCGATGATAGGCGGCGGAAATGTCGCCATGGATGCAGCGCGTACGGCAGTACGTCTTCACGCTGAGACTGTCCATGTTTTTACAAGAAAAAGAGATGATTATACGGCGCTTCCCGAGGAAATCGAGGGAGCTATGCAGGAGGGCGTTCGTTTTAGGACGCTTTTGAGCTTCTTAAATATCGAAGCAGATGAAGAAACAAATGAAGTTCGGGCGATATGGCTCCAGCCCGAGATCGTTGCAGAGTATGATCAGTACGGAATGATGACGACAGAACATTCAACGAATTATCCGTACAGATTTAAATGCGACTATCTGATACTGGCGGTCGGACAGAGAAGTGATATAAAAAACTTTGAGGATGCAGGAGTCCCTGTTAACAGAGGGCGTATCCTTGCAAATGAAGAATGTGCGGTTCAGGGTATGCCGGGAGTTTTCTCCGGTGGAGATTGTGTAACAGGACCTTCTACTGCGATAAATGCCATCGCAGCAGGACAGGTAGCTGCGTATAACATTGATGAGTATCTGGGGTATCATCATAAGATCAAATGTGACACAGAAATCCCGATAGCGCTTCCAAATCCATGTATTCCGACTGCGAGAGCCGAGATAGAGGAAAAAGATCCATATGAGAGGAAGCAGGGATTTGAACATGTAGAACTCCCGATGACATATGAAGAAGCCATGCGAGAAGCCGGAAGGTGTCTGCGCTGCGACCACCATGGATGCGGTGCTATGAAGGGGGGCTGTGGAGATGAATGAGATGATCACTCTTGTAATCAATGGCACTCCGGTGGAAGTAGAAAAGGGAACATCAATTTTAGACGCTGCGAAAAAGACAGGCTTTTTTATCCCGACGCTTTGCTACATGGAGGGAGTTTCTGACATAGGAATGTGCCGCCTCTGCATGGTAGAAGCAGAAGGTTTTGACAGTTTCCTTCCTGCATGCAGGACAAAGTGCAGGGACGGTATGGTGATTACGACCGAAAGCGATAAGCTCACGGAATACCGCAGAGAAATATTGAAACTGATATTGGCAGACCACAAGCTGGAGTGCATGAGCTGCTCGAAGAACGGAAGCTGTGAACTGCAGAATCTATGCAACAGGTATGGAATTGAAGGATCGGACTATGAGGGAACAGGAAAGAAAAAAGGAAACCGCATTATCGCAGACAATCCGTTTTTAAGCTATGACCCTGATAAGTGTATCCAGTGCCAGAGGTGTATAAATATTTGCCATAATATAGCGGTAAACGGAGTGCTGACACTTGGGCGGAGCGGCAATCGGCTGACGGTAAAGCCACCGTTTGGAGAGGATTATAAGACTACCGGATGTGAGTCTTGCGGTAATTGTGCAAGTGTATGTCCAACAGGCGCTTTGACGCTGAAAAGGCGGAAGAATTACAGAAGCTGGGAGACAGTAAGGGTAAAGACGACATGCCCGCATTGCGCGACAGGATGCCAGTTTTATCTCGTTGTGAAAGAAAATAAGATCGTCGATGTAGAGCCGGCGAAGGGGGCTTCAAATAATTACAGGCTTTGCGTAAAGGGACGTTCAGGAAGCTTTGACTTTGTGCATGCTGAGGACAGACTTACAAAGCCTTTGATACGTGACCGCAAAACCGGTGAATTCAGAGAAGTTTCCTGGGAGGAAGCTATCTCCTATACAGCGGAAAACTTTATGAGACTCAAGAAAGAGTACGGCGGTGACTGCTTAGCGGGATTTGCATGTTCCAGATCGGCAAATGAAGATATCTATATGGTCCAGAAGATGGTTCGGACATGCTTTGGCACAAATAATACGGACAACTGTGCCCGTGTATGTCACTCAGCAACAGTGGCGGGACTTGCGAAAACACTTGGCTCCGGGGCAATGACCAATACAATAAGTGATATTACAAAGGATGTGGACTGTATCCTGTTAGTGGGATCAAATCCTGAGGAAGCACATCCAGTTGTTGGTATGAGGATCAGGAAAGCTGTGAAGAACGGCACCCGGCTGATCGTGGTGGATCCGAGAGATATAGGACTCACAAAGGCAGCGGATATACATCTTAAGCTTCGACCGGGCACAAATGTGGCTTTTGCTAACGGAATGATGCATGTCATGATAAAAGAGGATCTGATAGATCATGATTATGTAAACGAATTTACAGAGGGATTTGAAGAACTGAAGAAACTGGTTCAGGATTACACGCCTGAAAAAGTCGGAGAAATATGCCATATCGATCCGGATAAACTTGTGGAAGCCGCCCGAATGTATGCAGGAGCAAAGAAAGCACCCATTATATATTGTCTGGGTGTGACTGAACACTCGACAGGTACGGAAGGCGTAATGAGCATGTCCAATATGGCTGCGCTGTGTGGAAAGATCGGAAAGAGCGGCTGTGGAGTAAATCCGCTCAGAGGACAAAATAATGTACAGGGCGCCTGCGATATGGGTGCGATGCCTACGGACTATCCGGGATATCAGAAAGTAGACAATCCTGAGGTTCGTGAGAAATTTGAGAAAGCATGGGGGGTGGAGCTGAATCCGAATCCGGGACTAAAGGCAACAGAAGTATTTCCGGCTGCTATAGAGGGAAAAATAAAGGGATTATATATTTGCGGAGAAGATCCGATCGTTTCCGACCCTGATTCCCACCATATAGAAAAAGCTCTGGAAAGCCTGGATTTCTTTGTGCTGCAGGATCTCTTTATGACAAAGACTGCAAAATATGCGGATGTTATCCTGCCGGCGATCAGTTATGCAGAAAAAGAGGGAACTTTTACAAATACAGAGAGGCGTGTGCAGCGGATCAGAAAGGCTGTGACGCTCGACGGCGATATGAGGCCGGACACGGATATCCTGATAGATCTGATGAATGCCATGGGATATCCGCAGAAGTATCTCACACCGGCTGAGATCATGGATGAGATAGCTATGGTTACGCCAAGTTTCCATGGGATCAGTCATGAAAGGCTTGATAAAACAGGCGGTATCCAGTGGCCGTGCCCTGACAAGGATCATCCCGGAACTACGATCATGCACGTTGGAAAGCCGGTTCGCGGAAAAGTGCTGCTTTATCCTGCAGAATATAAAGCGTCGCAGGAGCTTCCGGATGAGGACTATCCGTATTATCTGACAACCGGAAGAATACTCTATCATTACAATGCTGCAGCGATGACTTCCCGTGCTCCGGGACTCGTCGATATATCAGGCGAGGGCTTTATAGAAATCAATTTTAAGGATGCGGAAAAACTCGCTATTAAAAACGGAGAGCGGATAAAGGTTAGCAGCAGGAGAGGCGAGATCACTGCAACAGCAAGAGTCGGACGCAAGGTTTCAGAGGGAGAGACCTGGATGCCTTTCCACTTTGAAGACTCGCCTGTAAACGTATTGACCAATGCTGCACTGGATGACTTTGCAAGGATACCCGAGTACAAAGTATGCGCGGTAAAAATTGCAAAAATGAAATGAGGCTTAAAAGATGAATGTAGTCGAAACTCAGCCTAAAAACGTCATTTTTTGTGATGGAACCAGAGTGCAAAAAGAGGCTCAGCTCTTGATGGAGCATGAGCTGGAGGTGCGGGTACTAAAGGATGAAAAGAATGTAGGAAATTATCTTCTGACCTGCACAAATGAGTATTTGCGTGAACTGGTCATTGGAAGACTGGTGTCTGATGGACATATTTACTGCAAGGAAGATATTGTGGGATTACATTTCAAACAAGACGTGGAAAAGCAGGATTTAGAGGATAGCTTTGTATCTCGTGATCTGGTTGAAGTTTCTGTGAAGAGACAGGAAAACGATGATACCGATACAGTAACTATTCCTGATCTGACATGGAAAGAAGAGTGGATCTTTAATCTGGCACAGGAATTTTCACGTGGGATGCCGATACATGATCTTACCTGGGGAACACATACCTGTATGCTGGCAAAAGATGGAAATATATTGTTTTCCTGCGAAGATATCGGGCGGCATAATGCGATCGACAAGGCGATAGGATATGCGGTAGAAAACGATATAAATCTGTCAGAATGTATGCTGTACAGCTCGGGAAGAGTTCCCACGGATATCGTGAAAAAGCTCATAAATGCGAGGATACCGTTACTGGTATCAAAGTCAATTCCTACAGCCGAAGCAATCAAGCTCGCAAAAAAACACAACATCACTCTTATATGCAGAGCATACGAGGACTGCTTTGATGTGTATTGACAGTTAAAACCTCCGCGCAGGATATTGAAACCTGGTGTGCTACCCGTCAAGGGGACAGTGAAAAATAATAAGTGATTGGATACCGT
>CAMVTN010000094.1 GCA_947170415.1 uncultured Lachnospiraceae bacterium
TTATTAGAAATAACGGAAGATGCAAGTCTTGCACCGATACGGCAGGAATCAGCCAGTGATTTACCGTATGTCATTCCGATGGTAACACCTGAGAAGAACGCGTCGCCGGCACCGGTAGTATCGATAACTGCAACAGGAACCGGAGGACATACACCGTAATTACCGTTTTCCTCTGCGTAAACGGCTCCCTTTCCCCCCATGGTAACTACCATGCGCTTGATCTTAGCAGCCTTGATCTTTGTGCTGATGATCTCAGCAAGCTCTTCCGGAGTCTTGTCGGAATAGTTGTCCGAGAAGAAAAGTCCTGCTTCATCATCGTTACATACGAAACAGTCTGTCTTCTGTACAAGGTCACGACGCTCGATCGCGATAGACATATTGGAAACAACTGCAAAAACCTTTTTCTTATGCTTCTCAGCGAGCTTAAGGATCTTCTTAACGATAGATGAATCCATATCGATCTCAACGGTTACGCTGTCTGCATTTGAAATGATCTCATCTCCCTTTTCATCAAGGAGATCGCCGATGCCGGAGAGATCAGGTCTGCTGGAGATCGCTGCTGTCACGTCACCGTCATTATCAAATACTGCAAGCCATGTACCGAGACCATTCTCACAAATAACTGTATAGTCTGTATTTACATGATGACGCTTCAGCTTGTTAAGTACGTCAGTGCTGAGCGGTCCTTTATCAAGAGCAGTTACAAAAGTAGGCTTAAGCTCCACATTTGCGATATCCTCTGCGATATTTCTGGAAACACCACCATGAACCTGAACGATCTTACCTGCGTTTCTTCCTCCGGGGATATACTGACAATCAGGATAGCCCTTGATATCAACCATTGTTGCGCCAATTACTACAATACCCATGTAAATAATAATTCCTTTCTAAAATTAGAAATTAAACCATTTTTTAAAACAGCTCTTCTAGGATACAATTTCTAAAGAACAATGTCAAAGAGTTAAATAAATGTCTTTTTAACGGTTTCATACATTTCATCGGTAAGTCCGTATAAATCCTTGATAACTCCGGTCCGGAGCACTTCATCAGGAGTGGAGATCCGGATATTACCGTTGTCATGAACGAGAAGCAGTCGGTTTGATATCCGGAGAGCGAGCTGAGGCTCATGAAGAGATGCGATCACCGTCATTCCATCGGATGAAAGTTTACGCAAAACTTCCATAAGTTCCAGTTTATGGCGGATATCCAGATAAGACGTCGGCTCGTCCATGATCATATATTCAGGCTCCTGACAGATAGCCCTGGCAATAAGCGCTCTCTGCTTCTGTCCGTCGCTTAGTTCTTCATAAGATTCTTCGGAGAGATCACTTATTTTCATGAGTTCCATAGCATTGTCTGCAGCTTTTTGATCTGTGTCATTAAAAAGACCGAAGCTGTCACTGTATGGAAGCCTGCCTGACAGAACCACGTCTCTGCAGGTCATATGCTGGGTTCTGACTCTCTCTGTCGTGATAATTGACATGCGCTTAGACAATTTCTTAAGAGAAATATTCCGGATATCCTCTTTTCCTATATAAACACTGCCGCTTAGAGGATTTATCTGTCCCGAAATACTTTTTAAGAGCGTTGATTTTCCGCCGCCGTTAGGACCGATAAGGGAAATGATCTCTCCTTTAGCTATTTCCAGACTAAATTCATTTATAATGATCTTTTTTCGATAACCGGCTTTTAATCTATCAATTTTCATGGCTTCGGTATCTCCTGACTATCATTAGTATTACGATCGGCGCATCGAAAAGGGATGTCACAGCCGAGATATTCAGCTCTGTCGGGGCAAATATGCGTCGTGCGAGGAAATCACTTATAAGACAAAATACGGATCCCGATAAAAACGATGCAGGTATCAGTATTACCGGCTTTGAGGATTTTAATGCTTCTCTCATTAGAAAAGGAACCGCAATGCCGATAAAAGAAACCGGTCCGGCATAGGCTGTAACACACGCCGAAAGAAGGCTGGACAAAATAATGATCATAACACGGCAAATCCTGATATTTATGCCGACACTTCTCGCATAGTTTTCTCCAAGCCTGAAAGCATCCAGGCTTTTTGACAGCATCATTACAAAAAACATCGAAACACCAAAGCTTCCCTGAGACCAGCTGTGAAGATTTACTATATCCGAGTCATCTGCAAAGGCGATCAAAAAATCCGTAACAGCGCTGCAAATATATCCGATCATTATACCGGCAGCGAGAAGTGATGCCATATTTTTTACATGCGAAGAAATCAGTATTATGAATCCGGTCGCTATGAGTGCTCCTGCAAAAGCTGTTAGAACCAGTAAAAAAGAAGACGATCTCCCGGTACTTCCCACAACAAAGATAAGGAAAAGCGCAACTGCCATCTTTGCTCCGGACGAAATACCGAGTATATACGGTCCTGCAATTGGATTTGCAAAAAACGTCTGTAATAAAAAGCCCGAAACTGCCAGACCTCCTCCAAGAATAACTGTCATAAGAGCTCTCGGAAGACGTATATCCATTATTATATTTCTGCTTTTCTCATCACCGGCACCGGTAAAAATGATCCTGAAAATATCCGTAAGATCTACTTTTACCGTACCGATAGATAGATTCAATAAAAACGAAGCAATGACAAGGATCGTCAGTATCCCGAAAACTCCTGCTACACGCGCTTTTGACTTTTTCTGCATGATTTATCCTACTTTAACTTATGAAAGAAACCGGTATCTTCCGTTTCATCATTTATTATTTTACTTAGATCACTGATTATTGTACCTGTTTTATCAGCATATTGGTAAAGAGATTTGTCAGTAAAGTATACATTTCCTGACTGGAAGGCATCAAAATTTGAAAAAGTATTATCTTTATCCATCAATTCCTGTAAAGAATCCGGCGCACCCTCGATAGTTGCATTGTAGATCAGGATATCTGCTTTATCTGCATAGGCGTAGAAATCTTCCATACTGATAGTCTGCTGTGAATTGCCCTTGCCGGAAGCATTTTCGTCAGGAGCCAGATACACTCCTCCCGCCATCTCTACCATTTTTGCAAAGTAGTCGTTTTTACGGCGGGTTATGATCTGATGGTTTGAATTAACGGAAAATATGGCAATTTTTTTACCTGTTGGCTCTATTGATGAAAGACTATCTACAAGTGCTTTTTGCGAAGCAAATGCGTCTGCTGCAAGAGTTTCTTTACCCGAGATGACCCCATATACTTTCACCCATTCGCATCTTCCAAGAGGCTCGGCCTCGTAGCTTGAGCGGTCTATGAATACCGGAATTCCGAGTTTTTCTACTTTTTCCAATACTTTCGGTACATGAAGGATCATGGTATTTTCTATCGCGAGATCAATACCGGTGGAAACCATAAGCTCATAATCCGGAGCGCTGTATTTGCCGCCGTAAGTTATCTGACCGTTCTCCATTGCCTGTCTCGCTGCGTCGATGTACCAGTCATCACCATCGATTCCGGACAAGATGATACTGTTAACAGAATCTATCGCATCAAACTGGCACATAACATTTGATGATGCAAGGTAGATACTGTCTAAAGGCTTATTAAGCGGGAACACATCCTCCGGCAGATTTTTTATGACATCTTTTTTATCAGAGTTTTCCGGTACGATCAGATATTTTCTGCCATCATCAATGGAGATCAATGAGAAGCCATCAGAATACCTGTGTATGGCAAAACACTTCGCAAAATCATTTTTATCTGTAGAAAGGTATTCTAAACCCGGGATTTCAGGCGCGGAAAGATCCTGTCCACCTGCAGCATATTTCTGATCTCCGGCAGCATTATCATTTTTTGCTGTTTCGCCGTCTTTAATCAGAGAAAATCTGATGGTGTAGTCAATGAGATGCGGAGTACTCATGGCCACCGTATCTGCCTGTACCGGTATATTTTTATCAAGACTCACGGGAATGATAAATTCGGAATTTTCCTCAGTATTTACCGGTGTGTATGTTTTGCCGTCAACTATCATATAGTCGTAGTTTTTACTGCTCCATATGATATCTGCGGTTACCTCTCCGTTCTTTACCGTGATCCTGCACGGACTTTCAATATAGGCTCTCCCACTGCCTCCCGTTAAAGTAACAGATGCGGTGTAGTCTCCGTCGGAGATAGCACCGCATCCTGTTAAACATAACGTGATCAGCAGGAATATTAACGTGGCTTTTAGCCAATTAAACATTCTCTGCGATTTTTTCATACTTTATTTCTTGATAACTGCTCCTGTATGCTTTACGTAGATATCCTGTACGGCAGCGATCCCGCCAAGTCCCTCGATCTGACAATCAATGCTCTCAAAAGAACCATCTGCTTCAAAGCCGCTCTTCCAGGAATCCTCGTCATCTCCAGCCATGTCATTATTTGCATGGTCTCCGGCAACAACCATAAGCGGACGGAGAACAACCTTCTTATAACCGGCTTCCTTAACCTTAGCGATCACTTCAGAAAGTGCTGTTTCCTCGGGTTCACCCTCAACAGTACCGATAAATACGTTATCATAGCCGAGCTTGTCCATCTGTGTCTGCATCTGGCTGTAGGTGATTTTTGCTGTATGAGATGTTCCGTGACCCATAAATACAAATGCAACACCGGCTTCCTTTGCTTCGTCAACGCTTACGAAGCCCTGCGCTTCTGCAGCTTCAGCTGTAACAGCCTTTGCAACAGCCTCTTTATCCTCGTTGATAACAGTTGCATCCTTACCTACTTCACCAAGAAGGGGCTCTGCTACAGCAACTGATTCAAATTTATCCTTATAAGACTCAACAGTCTTCATGAGTTCATCATATTCTGTACCATGCATTAGATGTGTGGGCTGTACAACGAGATTCTTTACTCCATTAGAAACGGCTCTTTCCATAGCCTGTTCCATGTTATCGATCTTTTCATTATCTCTTGCATTGATATGATTAATGATGATCTGTGAAGTAAAAGCTCGTCTTACGGACCAGTCAGGATATGCCTTTGTAAGAGCCTTTTCGATACCGCCGATATCATTTGCTCTGCTGTCATTAAAGGAAGTTCCGAAGCTTACAACGAGAAGTTCATTCTCGCCGATGTCATCGCTATTGAGCGGATCATCCTGTGCGGCATCGCCTGTATCTCTGCCAAAGTAATCAGGATCGGCATTTTCGCCTTCTACAAGTTCCTTCTGCTCATCTGTAAGAGAATTCCACTCTTCATTAGCCTCAGAGCAGAGAGTATCAGTCTCTTCGCTCCATTCCTGAACGTAAATAGAATCGATGAGGTCAGCTACTTTATCCGCAGCAGCCTGATCATCATCAGATGAACCTGTCTGAACATCAGAAACTGTTACTTTATGATCGTACCACTTTTCCTTTGTTCCAATGAGTGCAAGATCAAAAGGCTCATCTATAGCCGGTACCGGTATATCAAAGCCATTTACTTCCTCTGTAGTACCGTCTTCATATGTCACTGTATCTACTGTAGGCTGGAGAAGCTCTGCGCCTTCCTTCTGCGCATCTTCTGCTGTACCAGGGAAAAGATTAACGATATTCTTGGATGTCAGAGTGATGTGCATAGTCATTTCTCCGTCTTTAACTGTCAAAGTTCCCATATCATTATAAGCATCATTGATATGGAACATGGAGCTGTCTGTAGTAAACTTGGCGCTGTAAGTGCCGTCTTCAAGTGCTCCTGTTTCTGATGTTGCTGTTTCTGTAGATGCTGCCTCACTTGCTTCTGTTGCAGCGGCAGTGGATGCTTCTGCTGCCTCTGTAGCAGTAGTAGATGCATTATCAGCTGCCTTGCCATTACATCCTGCAAGAGAAAATGCAGTCATGGCTGCGACCATAATAACCGCCAGTGCCTTCTTTTTCATAAAATGTTCTCCTCCTTTTGTATAAAAATCTGCTTTAACAGGTACGGGTCAAGGAACATAGAATCCGACTTGTCGGAATTTCCTGTAAGATAAAAAAGTCCTCGCCGAAGCGAAGACTTTTGCATTACAAATAAAGAGTAAATTTATATGACTTACTCTGAATTTCGTACAGTCAATGCCTCGTGACCCGGTTTCCCATGTACGACGGCAGGCAGGTCTCCCGGCTCATTGAATATAGTCCTATGGCAATATTCAAAACACGGTGACGAGATCGTGCAGGATTCGCACCCGCTTCCCTTTTCACTTGAAATAACAAGCACCTTCCGTCTTATTTAGTTTCCATACGGGGTCAATATTACCACTATATCATAAATATGTACATGAAAAGTTTTAATAACGTGATGCTTTCTGGCTTTCAAAGAAATTAGCTATCTGCTCCAAAAGTTTTTCTTTGCCGACGGTTTTAAGGATATAGCCCTGTGGCTTCAGTGCCAGAACCTTTTGTACACTTTCTTTATCGCCTTTTCCTGTGAGGAAGATGATGGGAATCGATGAAGTTCCCATCTCACTCTTCATCATTTCCATGACTTGAGGCCCCGGAGTTATCGGCATCTCATAATCAAGCAGTATGAGGTCAGGCGTATTTTTCGCAACATAAGTGATCGCCTGCATACCGGAGTTAACGATCGTCACTCTGTATTCTTCATCAAGCCACCCTTTCACTGTTTTAAGATAAGTAACGTCATCGTCTACCAACAGTATATTTCTCCTGTGATGAAATTCATCGGAAGATAACAGAACTTCCGACATGACACTGATCATTTTTTTTATATCGAGAGGTCTGGTAAATACATTAACGATAATGCTTTCAGGTACAGTTTTTTTAAGCATATCGACCTCGACCTTATCGCCGATAACATTTAGGATCTTCTCCTTTTCAATACACACGTCTTTTAGATAGATCAGCGTTTCCGTCATATTCTCTATGTAGTCTCCAAGATAAAAAAGGTAGACTTCCGCATCATCTTCATGTGATCTCAATTCCTTTATATCAGGCGTAGTAATGATCGAATTCAGACCGACTTCTTTCAGATTTTTTGCGATCGCGTCAATCATAAATGTAGAACCCTGACTAATGATCAATACATTGTTATCCATTTAAGTCCCCCTTTGCCAGTTCCTGGATCATGGTCCAATCTGCATTTTTATATGCATTGACGAGTTTGTCGTATCTGTCTTTCCATTCATTAGGAATATGGTATCCGTCAAGAGAATCCATTACCATTTTCAACGTATCATAGTCATAGATCTGTGATATTTCAAAAATAGCACTGTATGCTTCTGAAAGCTTCTCCTTTGTTATCGTCTCTTTATCTTTTGTATCCGGTTCAGGTTCATCGAGATTACGTTTTATCATATAAGATAAAGACTTATGATAACTTAAAAGTTCATCCGTAAACTTATTGATCGTATCGAGATCCCTGTCATTACCTGCGTATTCCAGTTTTTCTGCCAGAGATCCTATATCCATCGCACCTATTATCCGGGATGAACTCTTTAATGCATGCACTTTAATGGTATATGCATCGAGTCTGTTGTTTTTCAGATGATTCCATATCTCTTCCTGCATATTATCAGCTGATTCCTGATAAATTTTTATAGCAGATATTAAACCATCAATGGATCCGCAGTTTTTTACTCCGAGTTCACTGTTAATAAACGGGATCTTTTTGATCCACTCCGGCACGTCCTCGGAAGCAGCTTCTTCGTTTTCTTCCGGAGGACTGCTAAGTAATTCGTCCGGAAGCAGCTTTACGATCATATTTTCCAGAATTCCTGGATCTACAGGCTTTGAGATATAGTCATCAAAGCCTTCATTTATGTAGAATTCTCTTGATCCCGAGATCGCATTTGCCGTAAGGGCTATCACAGGCGTATCTGCATTTGGATTATCTTTCTGCTCATGTAACCGGTGAAGAGTTTCTATTCCGTCCATCTCCGGCATCCTGTGATCAAGGAAAATAATGTCGTATCGCTTCTCAGCAGTCATTTGCAGACATTCGCGTCCGCTTGTAGCAAACTCGATCTGCACCTGAGTCTTTTTCAAAAGATTAATGATCACGATTATATTCATGATAGTGTCATCAACAATAAGCAAATGTGCCTCAGGCGCTATGAAGCTCTCATGATATTCCTTGCGTGCAGCGATAGAATTTTTTAACGCTTCTTCAAAGTTTCCTATCGGACTTGGATCAACAACTTTTTGTACAAGATCAAAATAAAATCTGGACCCTTTTCCATATTCACTCTCTACACGCAGCTTACTTCCCATGAGCCTCAGCAGATCCTGCGTGATCGACATGCCGAGTCCGGTTCCTTCGATAGTTCTGTTCCGCTCTTCATCCACTCTCTCAAAGGCGTTAAAAACTCTCGAAAGATCTTCTTCTTTTATACCGATACCTGTGTCTTCAACCGAGATAGAAAATACTTCTGTCGGGTAATCCTTAAAGCGTTCATTTTCTTCCAGATAACCGGTATCCTGTCCGGCAATCTCGGATTCATCACATTCACTGAGATTCTTTCTTTTTATAGTGAATGTGATGGTGCCTTTTTCTGTATATTTTACGGAGTTCGTAAGAATGTTTGTAACTACCTGTTTTAATCTGATCTCATCTCCGTACAGGATATGAGGCAGACCGGAATCAA
>CAMVTN010000095.1 GCA_947170415.1 uncultured Lachnospiraceae bacterium
CATGTAAATTTTAAACATTTATGATATCTCAGTGAATATAATTCTCAAGCGGAGCAAGATCGATAGAATCAGTCTTTTTGAGGATCTCAAGAAGTCCCTTTGCCATGATCTGGTTTCCGCCCTCGGAATCACTTTCGAGGTTAAGCGGCATGATGGGCTCGTGGAGTGACTTACGGAGCAGGAACCAACCATTTCCGTGGGAAGCATCGCAGTTTACACGAACACCTTCGTAGTTAACTGCTTCTGCCTGCCATCCCTCATGATTCTTAAGTTCATCCTGAAGGATCTGAAGAACCTTATCACCGGACTCCTGTATATTAGTAGCTGTTACAGGGAAACGGATCTCATCACTCTCAGCAGGTTCTTTGAGGTCTGCGATCATTTCTTCGAGACGATTACCACGACCAAGCTCGATTAAGAGTTTAACCATAAGGTAAGCGCCGTCGTCTAAGAAGAAATTCTCTTTCCATGCGCCGTGTCCGCTGGTCTCAATAGCAAGCTGGCTATCTTTTCCTTCGTTATTAAGACGGATGGATTCATCAATAACGTTTCTATAACCACGCTTAAATCTGTGATGAACACCGCCGTGTGTATTGATGAATGTAGCAAGTCCGGTAGAAGTAACTGAGTCTGTAACGATAGTTGTGCCCGGATGCTCACGGAGAGCGATGCGTGAAAGAACAGCTATAAGAGCGTTTCTTGTGAGCTCACGTCCGTCAGAAAGAACAGCGCCGGCACGGTCTACATCAGTATCAAAGATGATGCCGAGATCTGCCTTGGAAGCAAGTGTTGCCTCTCGGATAGAAGCAGCTGCCTCTTTGTTTTCGGGATTAGGAATGTGGTTCGGGAAACTTCCATCGGGCTCGAGGAACTGGCTGCCTGTTGTGTCGGCACCGAGCTCAGTTAAAACCTTTCCAACAAAGAATCCGCCGTTACCGTTTCCGGCATCAACGATGATGTGAAGTCCCTTAAGAGGGTGAGCATAGTCATCTGCTTTTACACCTTCGCGGATCTTTTCGCAAAGATAAGTTGTATAAACAGACATAAAATCAGTCTTTTCTGCGCTACTGTCATACGGAGCATCGATAGTAAGACCTGCGGCGATCTCAGTGATCTCGTGGATGTCGTCATGCTCAAGACCACCCTCAGGTGTGAAGAACTTCATACCATTTCTGTGATAAGGAAGATGACTTGCAGTGATCATGATGCTTCCGTCGAAATGGAACGGATCAAGAACTGTGGACATGAACATGGCAGGTGTACTTGCAAGACCGAGATTGTGTGACTCAGCACCTTCTTTGTTCAGACCCTCAACAGTATTTTTAAGAAGAGCTTCACCTGTAAGACGGGAATCGCGGCCAACTGCGATCTTTAAGGACTCCTTACCGGAACGCTTCTTAAGCCATATTACAAATGCAGCGGCAAGATGACGAACTGCATCATCGGTAAGGTTAACCGGATCGTTCCATTCGTTTTCCATGGCAATGCCGCGGATGTCGCTTCCGTTCTGAAGCTTGTTGTAATTGATTGTGCTCACTTTTTCATTCCTCCTGTGTAAACGTCAATTTTAGATCATGGATTTATGTTCCTTGAGTTTTTCAAGGATAGTTGTTTCCAGTCGTGATTTAAGTTCTTTCTTTTCTTCCTTTGTCATGGATGCTGTGTCTATGGGATCACAGTACTCTAAGATCACATGTGCAGACTTTATGGCAGGAAGATGAGCCTCAAAAACTGCCTGCGTATTTGTGATAGCGATCGGAACTATAGGACATTTGGCTTTATCCGCGATCTTAAGGCTTCCGATATGGAAAGGAAGGATAGTTCCTTCTTCGCCGGTGTTACGTGTGCCCTCAGGGAAGATACATATGGAGATGCCGTTTTTTACTTCCTGAATACATGAGAGGATCGTCTGAAGTCCCTGCTTCAGGTCATCGCGGTCGAGAAAAGCGCAGTGAAGATTTTTCATCTGCAGATGAAGCAGAGGAATCTTGCTTAATTCGATCTTGGCTACAAAACCCATGGGACGGAAAACCCGGCTGTAAACTGTTACGATATCAAAGAAACCGCGATGATTTCCGACATATAAAACTGACTGATCTCTGGGAATCCTGTCTTCGCCGATAACGGTGAGTTTGGTGCCTGACAGGAAAAGAATGATCTTGAACGCCGAACGGACAAAGATCATATTGAGCTTGTCCTTAAGGGCGGGGTTTGACAATCCTATGATCCATGTGATAAGTGACACAGGAAGCATGAAGATTAAAAATAAAACAATAAATATGATACAGAGCAAAGTGCGAAGCATCTGTAGATCCTTTCTGGTGAAAAAATGTTTTACGGGCTTTTTACGATAAAACCACCGGCAATTGTATATTCAACAGATCCCGGAAGGGTCAGTCCGAGATATGGAGAATTTGAGGAACGGCTTTCGAAGTGGTTATAGGTAGTGCTGTTTTCTGTGCTGAAGATGACCAGATCAGCAGGCATACCTACTTCTATCCTGCCAGCATCTAAGTGATACAGTTCAGCAGGTGCTGTGCTCATCCTCCGGACAAGATCCATGAGAGAAAGATGACCGGATAAAACAAGATTTTTAAGTCCAAGAGAAAATGCTGTTTCAAGGCCGAGTATTCCGCTTGGGGCTTCGGTCAGAGGTTTTTCTTTTTCGGACGATGTGTGCGGTGCATGGTCGGTTGCGATAAGGTCGATCGTTCCGTCTGCAAGTCCCTGAATGATCGCCTGTCGGTCAGCCTCTGTACGGAGAGGCGGATTGATCTTTGCAAGGGTGCCGTATTCCAAAACAGCTTCTTCAGTCATGGAAAAGTGGTTTGGTGTAGCTTCGGCATGTATCAGATCCTGAGGGTCATTTTTCTTTGCATCCCGGATCAATTGTACGGTTTCGGCCGCGCTGACATGCTGGATGTCGATCCTGCAACCGGTCTTAAAAGCCAGAGCGATATCGCGCTCTACCATTGTATATTCAGCCTTGCGGTCAGCACCATTTATGCCGAGAGATTCTGCGACAGGTCCTGCATTATATCCGGCGGTGCCTATGTATTTTGGATCTTCTTCGTGGAACGACAGGATTGTGTTGAGTTCTGCTGCTTTTTTCATGGCTTTTTCAACGAGAGTTTCATCCATTATAGGAGTACCGTCGTCAGTAAAAGCCAGAGCACCGGCAGTCATTAAGGCTTCCATGTCTACCAGTTTTTTACCTGCGCGCCCTACGGTTATGGCAGCGTCCTGAAGGATATGGATCTTTTCCTCAGAAGCTTCGCGGTAAACATAGGAAAGTGTTTCCTTAGAATCAACGGCAGGAGAAGTGTTTGCCATACATACAACAGTTGTATATCCGCCTGCTGCAGCCGCCCGGGCTCCTGTGTGAATGGTCTCTTTCTCGGTAAAACCAGGATCACGAAAATGTGTATGAACATCGACAAATCCGGGAGCTGCATAAAGACCGGAAGCATCTATGATCTTTGCATCAGGAAAATCTTCTGATGATATATGTTCACTGATATCTGCAATGATCCCATCATCTATCCGTATGTCCGTAACCTTATCGGTTCCGGAAGCAGGCGACAGGAGATGGGCATTCTTAATGATGATCATTGTAATCTCCTCTATGAATGCGCTGTATGGCGCGTTGCAAACAGAATTATTATAGCATATAATCGTTAAGATTCGAGATAAATCGGCAACAAGCAGATTTTAGTTGTACGTTTTTGTGAAGAAAGAAATGGTAGAAATATGAAAAACATGACCCTTGCAAATATTGCAGAAGCAGCAGGCGGTAAACTTATCGCAGGTGAGGGAAAAGAAAACCTTGAGATAACCGGTGCCGAACTTGACAGCCGGAAGATACAAAGGGGAAATCTTTTCTTTGCTACTCCCGGAGAACGGGTTGACGGACACAAATTTATAGCTGACGTTTTTGAAAAGGGAGCATATGCAGTGGTCTGCGAAAAGCTTCCGGAGAATCCGGCAGGTCCCTGTATCCTGGTGGAGTCGTCTTTTAAGGCGATCGAAGATATCGCAGCATTTTACCGCAGACAGATAGACTGTAAGGTAGTGGCGATAACAGGAAGTGTAGGAAAGACAAGCACAAAGGAAGTTATCGCATCTGTTCTTTCCAAGAAATATAACGTATTAAAAACAGAGGGAAATCTCAATAACAATATCGGTTTGCCTTTAATGGTACTGAGGATCCGTGATGAACATGAGATCGCAGTACTGGAAATGGGAATCAGCCATTTTGATGAGATGCAGAGGATGAGCAGAACAGCGCTCCCTGACGTGGCTGTTATAACCAATATCGGTACCAGTCATATTGAGAACCTCAAAACACAGGAAGGCATATACGAAGAAAAGAGTCATATTTTTGATTTTCTTCCGGATAATGGATATGCCGTGGTTTGGGGAGATGATCCTTTGCTCAAAAAAGTTGAAAAGGTCGGAAATAAGAAGCTTCTTACATACGGACGAGGAGAGGAATGTACAGTTCACTGTGAGAATGAAGTATCAAGAGGACTTTTTGGAAGTGATATCCGCATAGTTTCCTCGGATGACAGATTTTGCAGCGGTTTTGATGCACACATGCCTCTTCCGGGACCGCACATGGTAAATAATGCGATGTGTGCGGCACTTATAGGTTCCTTATTTGATCTTAGCGGTCAGCAGATAGCGGAAGGGATCGGTGATGTTAAACCGATGAACGGCCGGTCAAACCTCATACGTACATCATGGGGAATGCTTATCGATGACTGCTACAATGCGAATCCGGCATCAATGGAATCCGCATTGGATCTCATGGCTCTTTCAGATGGAAGAAAAGTCGCTATTCTCGGAGATATGTTTGAACTTGGCGAGGATGCTCCTAAAATGCATAGAGAAGTCGGAGAATACACAGCGAAAGCGGATCCGGCAGTGGTCGTATGTATAGGAGAGCTCTCAGAAAATATGGCTGAGGGAGCAAGAAGCGTACTTGGAGATGACAGGGTTATTTATTATAAGACTCTTGACGATTTTTTAAATAATATGGACGGACTTTTACGTGAAGGAGATACCTGCCTTGTAAAAGCATCCCATGGAATGAATTTTGCCCGTATTATAGAAAAAATAAAATCTTGACCATATTGCGATAGTTAGTGACCGTAGTAGTAACCATTGAAAGAGAGGAACTGAATGGAAAACAGCATGATCCGAGATGAAGCGGAAGTCCTTACAAATAAGGAAATAGCAGATGGCGTATGGAGAATGGAACTAAAGACGAAGCTGGCTGCACTGGCAAAGCCGGGACAGTTTGTTATGGTCGGGACTCATTCTGACAGCCATTTACTTATGAGACCAATAAGTATATCCGAATTTGAAAAGGATGATAATATCCTTCGTCTGGTCTGGAGAACGGTTGGTTACGGAACAAATGAGATGGCTGCGGCAAGACCCGGTGAAGTATTCTCACTCCTCGGCCCTCTTGGAAATGGATTTCCGGTTCAGGACGCCGATAACAAGAAGCACATACTTCTGATCGGTGGAGGAATCGGTGCACCGCCGCTTCTCGGACTCATGAAGACCCTTAGGGAGACTCATCCTGCAGATGAAATAACGGCGGTGCTGGGATATCGCGGAAAAGCAACAGGACTGTTCCTCACAGAAGAGTTTGAAAAATACGGAAAACTGGTTATTTCCAGTGACGACGGAAGCGTCGGAACACATGGTACGGTCATAGATGCTATAAGAGAAAATGGTCTTAAGGCTGACATTATATATTCCTGTGGTCCTATGCCCATGCTTTCTGCTGTTAAAAAATATGCGGCTGAAAACGGAGTAAGAGCATGGATATCTCTGGAAGAAAGAATGGCTTGTGGTGTAGGAGCGTGCCTTGGATGTGTTGTTAAAACAAAGCATGAGGATCATCATTCGCACGTTAATAATGCAAGAATTTGTACAGAGGGACCTGTTTTTGATGCTGAGGAGGTAGAGATTTGAATACAGAAGTAAAGATCGCAGGCGTAACATTTAAGAATCCTGTAATGGACGCTTCCGGAACTTTTGGAAGCGGTATTGAGTATTCTGTTTTTACCGATCTTAACAGACTCGGCGCAGTGGTAACAAAGGGAGTTGCGGATCATCCCTGGCCCGGAAATCCTACACCTCGTGTAGCAGAGACTCCGTCTGGAATGATGAATGCTATCGGACTTCAGAATCCGGGCATAGATGTGTTCGTTGAGAGAGATCTTAAGTTTTTGGAAGACTACGATACAAATGTCATTGTAAATGTATGTGGTCATTCAAAAGAGGAATACCTTAATGTAGTTGAGCGCCTTGCGGATGAGAAGCGTGTTGACATGCTTGAAATCAACGTTTCCTGCCCTAATGTTAAGGAAGGCGGTATCGCATTCGGTACCAGACCTGAGGCTCTTTATGATATTACAAAGGCGATCAAGGAGATCGCAAAACAGCCGGTAATAATGAAGCTTTCTCCTAATGTTACAAGCATTGCGGATATGGCAAAGGCAGCGGAAGATGGCGGAGCAGATGCTATATCGCTTATTAATACTCTGACAGCCATGAAGATCGATATTTACAAGAGAAAATTTGCTCTTGCAAATAAGACCGGCGGACTTTCCGGCCCGGCTATCAGACCGGTAGCAGTACGTATGGTATATGAGGCTTCACATGCGGTAAAGATCCCGGTTATCGGAATGGGAGGAATAGCAACCGCAGAGGATGCCATTGAGTTTATGATGGCAGGTGCAAGCGCAGTTGCAGTAGGAATGTACAATTTCCACGATCCTACAGCAATGATAAAGGTCATTGATGGGATCGAAGATTTCATGAAAAAAACGGGTGTAAATGATATTAAAGAAATAATTGGTTGTGTTTGAGTAAAAAACTATAAAGTCTGAGGCAGATTTGTCCGAATAAAGTAAAGAGAGTGTAATAGCTTAACGGCTTAACATTATACACACCGCTTTGATGCAGAAATGTGAGGGGAATATGAAGCTAAAGATTGGGGATTATCTGACCAAAGAGGAAGCTGGTTTTTTAACAACTGATTATTGGAAGGTAACAGGTCTTGCGGTAGCCATTATTGATACAGCCGGAAATGTTTATGGCGAAATGGTAGGTATACCGAGAGAATTGATCCCGTTCCTGCCGGGACAGAAAAGTATCGCGGAAGCAGATATGGATGATTCTGAAACGATAACAAAGATCGATTTCCTGAATACCGGACTGACTACGTATAAGAGAAATGTTCTGGTTCGTGGGGAGAGAGTTGCGACTGTTATCTGTGGTCTTGCGCGTACTGAAGAATCAAATGATTGGGTTCGCGCTGCGGCAGCTAAGATGCGTGTTTCGTCAGAGGATTATGAGAATGCGGTTAAAAAGCTCCCGATCGTAAAGGAAGAACGGGTTCGTATGGCTGCGGATTTCCTTGCTAACATGACTAATTATGTAATGCGCGGAATTTATTTTGAAAAGATAAATTACAGCGTTGTACATGTTGTAAAGCCGGAAGTAGAACAGTCTGCCGATGCAGTTGCAGATATTGCAGGAAGAGCAAAGAAACTGGAGTCTATTGCTTCACGTCAGAATATCCTGACACTTAATGCATCCATAGAGGCAGCCAGAGCAGGTGCAGTAGGTGCCGGCTTTGCGGTTGTTGCTCATCAGATGGGTGAAATGTCAAAGGATTCCGGTGTTATTTATGGAGATATCGAGAAGGATGCGTACCGCCTCCGCGATTCCATGAAGAAGATCAGAGATATCCTGGAAGATATGGAATGATAAAGATATGTCAGCAGGCATAGATGAAAAAGGACCATTGATTCAGCACAGCCTGGATCAATGGTCTGTTTTTTCTTGTTAATACGTTTTTGGTCTGGACAGAAATTCGTTTACACGTTCCATTTCTTTCTGGTGTTTTTCTTCTTTGGATTTACGTTCTTCTTCCAGCGCATCTTCGTATTTTACATATTCGACACCGGATTCCTGAAGCAATTCAAGCCCGAGTCCTGTGGGATATTCTCCCTTGAAAATTACTTTTTTTATGCCTGCCTGAATTATATGGATACAGCAGAATACGCAGGGCTGTGTTGTGACATAGAGAGTGGCACCGGCACAGCTTGTACCACGGCGGGCGCACTGGTCAATGGCATTTGCTTCCGCATGACCTGCCCGGCAAAGTTCTAAGCCCTGTCCGGATGCAAAGCCGCGTTTTCTGCGTTCGCAGTAACCGATGTCGGAACAGTGGATAGCGCCTACAGGTGCACCGTTATAACCGGTTGCTATGATCTGTTTATCACGTATGATCACTGCACCTACTTGTCTTGAAAGGCAGGTGCTTCGGATCTTGCTGTCCTCAGCAATATCCATTGCCCATTCGGTAAAGAGCTTACGTTCGGTCATTTGTATCCTCCCGAGTTTATTTTTCGTTCACTAATTTGATGTCAGGGTCAAAAGGTCAAAATCCGATTGTGCTTGCACAAAGAGGATTG
>CAMVTN010000096.1 GCA_947170415.1 uncultured Lachnospiraceae bacterium
CCGAGACTTGCAGGCGCGGATATCATGGTATATCCGAATTTCGGCGGAAGGTTTTCTTTCAGCGAAGAGCAGTGCAGGGGCATACAGGAAATGGCACTTTGCGATATGGGAAGCGTAAAGCCGATGTTTGTTGCACCGGCAGGCGGTATGAAAGTTGAAAAGATCGACATGATGAAGAATTTCTACGGAAATGATGTGGTTCTCCTGATCGGCGGAAGTCTCTTTACTTCACCCGGAGGACTTACTGAAAACTGCAGGAAATTTAAGGAAAGACTTTGAGAAAGGAGGAGTGCCATGCTTAAAGGTATTCCGGACATTATCTCACCGGAACTCTTAAAGACGCTTCATGCCATGGGTCATGGGGATATACTCGTTATCGGAGATGCCAATTTCCCGGCTGATTCCATTGCTTCTGCAAAAGGGCATGAAAATATCAGGTGTGATGGACACAGAGCTACAGAACTGCTGGATGCGATATTGCAGCTTTTTCCGCTGGATGAATTTGTAGATCATCCCGTGACCATTATGGACAAGATGGAGATGCATAAGGATCTCGAATGTCCGGTTTGGGGTGAATTTACGGATATAGTATCTAAGTACGATAAGCGCGGAAAAGATGCTGTGCAGTACATAGACAGGTTTGACTTCTACGAAGCCGCGAAGAACGCATATGCCGTAGTATCAACAACCGAGCACGCATTTTACGCCTGCATAATGATACAAAAGGGCTGTTTATAAATATCATATGTAATAAGCAAAGGGCATTGGATTCTAGCGGATCTGATGTCCTTTTGTTATGCTCATAAAGTAAAATGTATACAAAGAAAGCGCTTTCCTAAACTTTCGTTGACCGTTTTCTGTCACAGTGAAATAATAGCCTCAACAGGGGCCCCTTAAAGAAAAAAATGACAGTTAGCGGATATATTGGAGGTAATAAAGTGAAGAAGGTTTTTTCTGTGGTTTGTGCAGGAATTATGGCAGCAAGTCTTTGTGCATGTGGAAATCAGGCAGGTAATGCTACCGCGTCTGATGTTAAAGCTCAGGAAAAAAACGGAGCGAAAGAACAGATCACTCTTAGTGTGTGGGGCGCGCAGGCAGATCAGGCGTTATTAAAAGAACTTTGTGAGAAGTTTGCAGCAGAGCATCCCGAGAAAGATTGGCAGTTTGATTATGGTGTAGTCGGAGAGGCAGACGCGCAGGCGCGTTATCTCGAGGATCCTGCTGCGGCAGCGGATGTTTTTTCATACCCGGATGATCAGATGACTACTCTGGTAGAAGCTGATGCTCTGTATGAAGTTACAAGGAATGCGGATGAGATAAAGAGCGCAAATGTACCTGCATCAGTAGAGGCAGCGAGCTACGGCGGAACTCTTTACGGATATCCGATGACAGCAGACAATGGATATCTTCTCTATTATGATAAGTCAGTTCTCACAGAGAAAGATGTTGAGACACTGGACGGAATCCTTGCGGCCGCAAACAAAGCCGGAAAAAAGGTTCATATGGACGTATCAAACGGCTGGTATATAGCATCATTTTTCCTTGGAAACGGCTGTAAGCTGACTATTGATGAAAACGGAAAGCAGATCTGCGATTTTAATAATGAAAAAGGACTGGAAGCTGCAGAAGCTATCAGGAAATTCTGTGATGATCCTGCCTTTGTAACAGGTGATGACAGTGTTCTGCAGGGTGGTATCGGAGATGATATATGCTGTGGTATCAGCGGACCATGGGTTTCAGCAAGCGTTAAGGAAAAGCTCGGCGACAACTATGCAGCAGCAAAGCTTCCTACATTTACATGCGGAGGAAAGCAGGTACAGATGGGATCTTTCCTCGGATGTAAAGTCCTTGGTGTAAATACTCAAAGCTCACATCCGGTTGAAGCAATGGAACTTGCCGAATACCTTACAAATGAAGAGTCTCAGGCGCGTAGATTTGAAGCTCTGGGATACGGTCCGTCAAATGTTAAAGTCGCTGAGTCTGATGAAGTTGCAGCAGATGCAACCTTAAAAGCCCTTGCTGATCAGAGTAAATTCGCAATAAGTCAGCGTGTAAACGGAGCATACTGGACTCCGGCAGAGGCATTTGGAGCAGAACTCGAGGGACATACAGGAAATGACCTTCAGGCAATGCTGGATCAGTTAGTAGAGCAGGTAACTGCTGAATAAAGGGCGAAAAAATGATTCTCTTAAATCTTATATATTTTTTGGCAGAAGTAGTGCTTGCGTGCTTTTTCTTTGGTTTTGGATTTAAGTATTTATCTCATTTCGGTACGCTGGGTGAAAATACACAGCTTAAGGTCTGGAATGAAGAACTGCAGATCTACGAGCGCACTACCGGCGACAATTCTATGCTGATCCTTCTTTTCAGCGTATTTACGATCGCAGCACTGATACTTTTTATCTACATATTGATCTTACTTATAAAAAATGTACGTGCGATCATTAGGCTCAGAAAAGAAGGAAAGCATATAGCATCATTCAGAGAATTGCTTCTCGATCTTCTGGACAAAAAATTTCACATAACACTACTTGCGGCACCGATGACGACACTTGTACTGTTCACGGTTCTGCCGATAGTGTTCATGATACTCATCGCATTTACTAATTTTGACTCTGATCATCAGCCACCGGGAGAATTGTTTACATGGACAGGACTTACCAATGTAACGGATGTTTTCCTGGGAAATGCGACAAAGACCCATACCTTTTTCGGCATACTGGGATGGACCTTTGTATGGGCGATACTTGCGACATTTACGAATTATATTTTGGGAATGCTCCTAGCTATCGTTATCAACCATAAGCTCGTAAAGTTTAAGAAAATGTGGAGGACGCTGTTTATCATATCCATAGCGATCCCGCAGTTTGTGAGTCTCCTTCTCATTGCGAGAGCACTGGAGCCGGCAGGAGCGATAAATGTAGCATTGATGAAAGCAGGTATCATTTCCGCGCCTTTGCCGTTCCTGTCCAATACTCTGCTTGCGAGGATATGTGTCGTTATCATAAATATGTGGATAGGTATCCCGTATACCATGATGACGTTCAGCGGAGTGCTGATGAATATTCCGGCAGAATTGTATGAGAGCTCGGAAATAGATGGTGCAGGAGTTTTGCAGAGCTTTGTCAGCATCACGCTTCCGTATATGATATTTGTCACGGCTCCGGCAACCATTACTACTTTTGTTTCCAATATCAATAACTTCAATGTTATTTATCTGCTTACCGGAGGAGGACCGTTTGCTCTTGATTATTATCAGGCAGGAAAGACAGATCTCCTGGTGACATGGTTATATAAACTCACGGTAGACCATCATGATTATGCGCTCGCATCCACCATCGGAATATTTATCTTTATGATAGTTTCCACGGTGTCTCTTGCAGTATATAACCACACAGGGTCAGTTAAGAGGGAGGATATGTTTCAATGAGCAGGCACAAAAAAATGGTAAGCATAGGCTTACATACACTTTTGACAGTCCTCGCGGTGATATGGCTGATACCTGTATTCTGGCTTTTGATATCCTCATTCAGAGCGGAAAAAGGCGCATATACGTCAAATCTTCTGCCGCAGCGTTTTACATTTGATAATTATATACGGCTCTTTACAGACACACGCCTTTTTAACTTTCCAAGGTGGTTTATGAATACGCTCTTTGTTGCAGTATGCAGTTGTATTATCACGACACTCCTGACACTCATGGTCGCATATGTGTATTCCAGACTGCGCTTCAGATCCAGAAAAGGACTTATGAATATCTCACTTATCCTTGGGATGTTTCCGGGATTTATGAGCATGATAGCTATATATCACTTTATGAAGGCGATAGGTCTTGATCAGACTTTACTGGCACTGATCCTGGTCTATTCAGGTGGAGCGGCTCTTAATTATTACATTGCAAAGGGATTTTTTGATACCATTCCGAAGGCTTTGGATGAGGCCGCACGTATAGACGGAGCGAGCAGACATGTGATCTTTTGGAAGATAATTTTGCCTAATTCAAAACCTATCGTGGTCAATACTGCGATAAACGCATTTATTGCTCCATGGGTGGATTTCATCTTTGTATCAGTCATCATGAAAGATAATTACAATAATTATACGGTCGCAAAGGGCCTGTATACTATGGTTGATAAGGCAAATATATTTGAATACTATACGTCCTTCTGCGCAGGTGCGGTGTTGGTTTCCATACCGATCGTATGTCTTTTTATAAAAATTCAGAAGTATTATGTAGCCGGAGTAACTGCCGGTGCATCGAAAGGATAATGTGATGAATCGTTCAGCAATTTTTCATCGTCCGATGAGTGAATACGCTCACGCAATGGATGAAAATCGATATATTTTCCGGCTTAGGGCGGAAAGAGATGATGTGAAAACATGCACATTTTATTTTGCAGACAGGGCGGAGATGTCTCCTGTACTGCATTTCACGCCTCTTCCGATGAAGAAAGTCAGAAGTGATAAGTACTATGATTACTTTGAAGTATTACTCAAAACAGAGTTTCAAAGGGTCGCATATTACTTTGAATTAGAAGACGGAAAAGAAAAAATCTATTATTACGGCGACTGTTTCAGTGATTCACCGGAAGCAGACAGCTTTGAATATTTTCAGTTACCGTTCAATCTGCGTGCAGACAGACTGATGATACCGGAATGGGTCAAGGAAACCGTAGTCTACAATATTTTTCCGGACAGTTTCGCCAATGGAAAGCGGAAGATGGAACCGAACGGCGGAAGTGTGGAATATAAGGGAGAAAAATGCGGATCCTGGCGAGGCGGTACTATATCGGGAATCAGAGATAATCTCGACTATATAGCAGAGCTCGGATGTAACTGCATCTACCTTAATCCGTTCATGGCTGCAAATTCATATCATAAGTATGATCTGATCGACTATTTTCATGTAGACCCCACAAGAGGAACAGATGATGATTTCAGGGAACTCGTGACAGAGTCTCACAGAATGGGGATAAAGGTCATAATTGACGGTGTATTTAATCATGTGAGCTGGCGTCATCCCTTCTTTCAGGATGTTTTGAAAAAAGGAAAGGATTCAGAATACTACGACTATTTCTATGATCTTCCGGAGAATCCTAAGTTTCCGGAAGCAGGTGAACTGCCGGAATATATGTGCTTTGCATACGTAGCTGACATGCCAAAGACAAATACGGCAAATCAAAATCTCAAGGACTATTTTTGTGAAGTAGGGGCACACTGGATCAGAGAATATGACATTGACGGATGGCGACTCGATGTAGCAAATGAAATAGACGATGCGTTTTTGAGAGCATTCAGAGATACCGTAAAGAGAGAAAAGAAAGATGCTCTGGTAATCGGTGAAGTCTGGGAAAACGCAAACCATTATATAAACGGAAATATGATGGACAGCGCCATGAATTACGATCTGAGACGCTTTTGCGGACAATTTTTTGCGCATGAAAAGATCGATGCGGAAGAATTTGACACAAGGATCACTAACCTCCTCATGCGTAATCCAAAGCAGGCAACATTTGCTCAGCTGAATCTCCTGGACAGTCATGATGTGAGCCGTTTTATCACGGTATGTGAAGAAGACAGAGACCGACTGGAGCTGGCGCTTTTATTCCAGATGACTTTTGTTGGCATGCCATGCATTTTTTACGGAGATGAGAAGGGTATATCGGGTCAGAGCGAAGAAGAATACAGAAGCCCGATGGACTTTAACAAAATTGATCCGTTAGAAGAAATATACAAGAAGTTTATCTCTCTCCGAAAAGATCATTCGTGCATAATGGACGGAGAATATGAGACAATACTTGCGGATGGAAATGCGTATGGATACAGGAGAAGTAATGATAATGAAAACATCTGTATTTATATGAATAACGGAGACGATCCGTTGAAGGTACCTGTCAATGGGCGCATACTGATCAGTAAAAATCTGAATGAAGGAATACTCGGGAAAAAGGGTTATGTTGTTTTATCAGCCGTGTAAAAGGTGAATTATGTCTGCAACTATCTATGATCTCGCAAAGGCAGCGGGAGTGTCGATATCGACAGTTTCAAAAGCTTTGAATGACAGCTATTCCATATCGGAAAAAACAAAGAAAAGAATACGTGAAATTGCTGACAGCATGGGTTATCAGCCAAATGCCAGGGCGAGAAGCTTTGCAAGAAAGAAGAATGGTATAGTTCTCTTTGCGGCGAATCTGTCACGTGGAATCGGTTTTGAAAATCCACATTTGTTTGAGATCGTGACCGGACTAGATAGATATCTCGATGAGAGAGGGTATTCTCTGATATTAAAGCATGTGACGCGTGAAGATGCTCCGGTTCAGATAAAGGAGCTCATGAACAGCGAGGAAGCGGATGGGATAATCCTGCACGCCGGGATACTATCAAAGCAGCTGGCATTTGTGCTTGGAAAGGAAGCGTATCCGCATCTGGTCATAGGAAAACCGGATTTTCCTAACACTCTTAGCTGGATCGATGTAAGTCACGAAGCTGCGGGACAGATAGCGGCAGATTATCTGCTTGATAAGGGATACAGAAGAATAGTTTTTCTGATGGGAGACTCAAATGATGATCAGATTTCTTTGAGACGACTTGATGGGATAAAAATAGCTTTTGAAGAGGAAGAACTGTCTATAGAGACTATAACCGGGATATACGATTATGAAAAAAGTCGTGAAATAACGGAAACGATCCTTGAAAGAAAACGTATTCCTGAGGTGATCCTATGTACGAATAACTACCTTGCGCTTGGCTGCATACAAAGTATAAGAGCGAAAAACTTAAGTATTCCGAAGGATATAGCGCTAATGACCTTTGATAATTACCCATTTTCCATGCTGGCGCAGCCTACTCTTACTGCGATAGAAGTGGATATGTATGAGATGGGCAATCAGGCGGCACGATTTATCGTTCAAAGGATAAAAAAGCCCAATTTACAAACGCAATCCTTCTGTACGACTCCGATCCTCATAGAGAGAGAATCTACATAAACAAAAAGAGTGATATCAGATTTTTAAAAATCCGATGTCACTCTTTTTTATGCAAAAAAGTATATTAACAAGTTGAGAAAAAGAGGCAAAAATACCGATATCAGTTTATATAAAACATGACAAGGAAAAATGCTAATGGAGGGGATTATCAGTGATTAATTTTGGTGCTTCTCGCATGGTGAAGCGGAATGTAGTTTTTCTGCTTGTTTTAGTGCTATGCGTTTTGTTTATAAGAAATAGTGAATCTGCTTTTGCAGCTTCGACAAAAGTCAGGAGTATTAACCACAGGGGATATAACAGTGTTGCTCCGGAAAATACTCTTCCTGCATACAGATTGTCTCGGGAAAATGGTTTTGATTATGTCGAAACGGATGTCTGTTTTACTAAAGACGGTGTCCCGGTGCTTCTGCATGATACAACTATTAATTACTTGGCAAAAAATGATGATGGCAGTGATATTCCGGATAATATTGAGAGTCACATAAATGAGATGACCTATGAAGAAGTTCTTCAGTTTGACTTTGGAATAATAAAAGGTGAGCAATATAGGGGGACCAGGATAGCCAGATTCGATGATTTCCTTGACTTGTGTGTAGAATTGAATCTTCATCCCTATATAGAACTTAAGAATAACGGAGGTTATAGCAGGGAAAAGGTTAACGGATTGGTCGATATGGTTGATGAAAAGGGATTGACCGGTAAGGTGACCTGGATTTCATTTGAGAGTGAATTTCTTGAATGGGTACGGGATAAAGATCCTGATGCGCGTCTTGGATATGTTTCTTCCACGATACCTGATGCAATAGGACCAGCTCAGGCCTTAAAAAATTCTACAAATGAAGTTTTCTTAGACTGCTGTGTTTACTTTGCTTCGCGAGATGAAGTAATGTTGTGTAAAAATGCGAATATTCCATTGGAAGCGTGGAGCGTGGGTGTTGGATCGGATGATATAGAACTAATGAAATCACTCGATCCTTATATAAAAGGGTTTACATCAAATGTAGTGAGGTACGAGGACTTGATTTCTGAGGAGGATGACAGGCCTCACAATGATATTCCGGTCATCACTGCGTCTGACAATAAACCTATGAGCTATGCGATCGAAGAGCGGGAAGAGTGGAAGATCGCATATAACCATGAAGTTCCATTCTGGGGAAAACAAAAAATTGATGTGACATATTTCGGAAGCGGATTTTTAGTATATTCCAAAGATAAGGCATACAAGGTGTCTAAGGTCAAAATCAATAAAAAGAATCACCGTATGCAGATAACCGGATTGGAGAATGCGGATAAGGAAACAATAAAAATCATAAAGAAAGCCACAAGAGGAAAGAAGGGACTTCCGTTTAAATGCAATCCTTATTACGTGACTGACAAAGATCTGATCGAAATAAAGAAAAATAAGTATGGAATTATACGATCGATAAAGGTTCAGATCG
>CAMVTN010000097.1 GCA_947170415.1 uncultured Lachnospiraceae bacterium
ATACTTGAATTTAATTCCCATAATGTGAAAACCACATTTTTTGTTCATTCTAAAATGTCGAAAACATCGATTTATAAAGACAGCCGCCTTGAACCAAATTCAAAGTGGCTGTCTTCATTTCTAATGATTATTCATTTTTGCGTAGAGAACTTCTTAAATACCTCAAAAAAATAATGCTTTAAAATCCTCCGGCCTGATATGCCCTTGCAATTACATAAGACGGTTCATAAAATGCGCTGCAATTATAATTATCGATCACATCACAGATTTCATTGTTATATACACGTATAATGCCGTCCACATAGTCTTCTTTAGACTCCAACGTATCGTTAATAAGTCTCTGATATACCTCTCCCATTTCCAATGGGGTAGGTATCTTCTCTGCCAGCGATCTATCCACATCTGTAATATCAAAATCGTTGTTTTGCAAATGGTAGTCTCTTATCCAATCATCTTCCACCTTTAACGGATTCTCTGAATGGAGAACATTTGCAACACTGATAAGATGATATAGTCCATCTCTTCCGATCGTGTTCACAACATATTTATTCTTTTGATGAATGTGCCTAGCTACTCGCTCTATCATATAGCACATAAAATACAAATCATTAAGTTCTATTTCTTCATCCGGGAAGTATTTATTCTTCATAAAGTTTCACTCCCTTCAAACCTAAGCGTTTTTAACGCATTCTTTTTACAAGGTCACTTTCCTACATTAATAGGTCACCCTTGTCATCTAAAATTATTATATCTCAGTTATACTTCGATATACAGAGTATTAAAGTTTTACAATTTCCTTGCAGTTTTCTACATCTAATTGCAGCTTTTCTGCATTTAGATGTAGATTTTTTGTCATTTTCAGAATAAACCTACAAAATTCTTTCTTAGCACTATCTGAAACCGAAAAACAGCCGCTGCCCCACATTGGAGCCACGGCTGCTTTTCTGTTATTTTATCTTATGAAATTGCTTACTTTATGATCGCCTTGAGCTTTGCGGAATACTTTCTTCCGTCGATCACTACTGTGATCTTTGTGCTTCCGGCTTTTTTGACAGTTATCTTTCCGTCAGTTGTTACTTCTGCTACTGATGTGTCTGATGAAGTTACTTCACTTATCTGTGAATAAGTCACGTCTTTCAGCATGTCGCTCAGGGTATATGTGCCTGCAGCTTTTACTGTGAGCTTCTTCATCACAGGCTTTTCTACGATCAGTTTGTATTCTGTTCTTTCGCCCTTCTTTCCTACTGCGACTACAGTAGTTACTCCGGACTTCTTTGCCTTTACGATTCCCTTCTTTGTTACAGATACGATCTTCCTGTTAGTGATCTCGTATTTCTTTACAGAAAAAGCAGGGTTGATCTTGTACTTATTTTTTGCTGTAAGGAGCGCAGGCTTTGCAGATGCCTCAATAACACCATTTACAGGTCTTGCGACTGCTTCATTCTGAGAAGTTGTATCTGTGTCTTTCTCAGGAACCGGCACCGGATCGGGTGCAGGTATCGGTACAGGTGTCGGTGAAGGTGCCGGGATATCAGGCTCCTGCTCAACTTCATGCTTTGCATTCGTATCTCTGATACCGATAAAGCTCAGTACCGGATCTGCTGAACCGGTCTTACTGATAGTTACAGTCACCTTACCCTCTTTCTCAAGAGTAAATGCCTGATGAACTTCCTGATCCTTAGCTGTTCCGGACAAAGTGAAGTTCTTTACTGCAAGCTTCTTTCCGTCAGCATCAGTGATAGTGATCTTTGTAGGTCTTGATGTATTCCACCACTCCTGGAAACCTGCTGTGAGCTTGTACTCACCGGACGGCAGATCAAAGCCATATACTATGTCTCTATTAGAGCCGGCCCACCAGCCGTTTGACAGATAATTGTCTCCGCTGTAATGTCCAAGGTCAAAATCCTTATCATTTTCACTCTTAAGAGTCCCGATATATCCGCCGTTTCCTTCTGTGTACCTTCTATCAGCTTCACTATTTATAAGTTTATCGCCAAGTGCATTTTTTAGTACATCAAAATACTCTGACTCTCCGTCTGCACCGCAGTCAAAGAAGTAGCGAAGCTGTCCGTCTGTGATACCTGTCTCATGTACGAAAGTTCTTCCGGACTTTTCAAGAGTACCTGTTATGCTGATCATTCCGAGCTTGTCTTCGTCTGAGGTATCTGCTGTCCAAATGACACCTTCATCCTCATAGCCATTGCCGTAATCAACTCTTACAGTTTTCGGAAGTTTTTCTTCGATCTTTGTAATATCACTTACCGCAGCCGGAAGAGATTTTGTATCTACTTCAAATGTACCCTTGTTTTCAAGATCATCAAGTGTCCAGTTCTCGTAGGACTTCAGCACGATTCCGTCTCCCGGTGTAAACTCTACGGGAATCCATACATATCTGGAATCACTTAAGTCTCCGCCGTAATCAGGATTATGCCAGCGGTCACCCATGTACACATATTTTCCTGCCTTTGCATCTACAGGGAATACACATGTGCTCTGGGTATCAAATGTTGTACCCTTTGTATCACCTTCGCACGGATCTCCAACCGTAGTCCATGGTCCAAGCGGATGATCTGCTGTGGCGTAGCTTGCCTTATTAGGTGACCAGCCTGTGCAGGCCGATGTGATGATGTAGTACTTATCCTTATACTTAAAAGGTGCAGGTGCTTCACGGCTTGCGCCGATGAAATTTCTGGTGAAATCAGATTTTTCCAGAGCTTCTCCTGAAAGACCGGTTCCCTCATTATTTCCGGCTATTCCTGTGTATTCACTGTTAAGACGAGCTGCATACATGGTCTGATTGCCGTCAGATGAATAATAAACATACGCATCTCCATCATCATCGACAAACAAATTCATGTCACGTACAGATCCGTGAACAGTATCCCATCCAAGATCTGCATCCTTGCTCTCAGCAAGCTTATAGCATCCAATAAGTCGGAATGGACCTTCCGGACTGTCACTTATAGCAACACCTGCCCGGGCTTTGCTGTATCTGCTGCTTTCCTTACGGTTAGACGACATCATTCCATCTGCATGGAACCACATGACATACTTATCTGTCTTTTCATTGTAGATAACCTTCGGTCTCTCGATCACGCATCTGTCGCCTGCAAGATTCCAATAGGTTTCTTCAAGCTTACTGCTGTACTGGCTGTCATCTGCCTTCTGTCCTTTGTACTCACCGTACAATTTTTTGAAGTAATCATCTTTTTCAAATACAGACAGATCCGCTTTGTAATCATCCTCGGAATACTTGTCGTAATCATCTCCCGGAACGATGGTTCTGAGTGCGATTCCTTCATCTTCCCAGTTATAGAGATCCTTTGATGTATAGAGATGAACACCGGTCACAGGATCCTGTCCGTCTGTCTTGTCTTCTCCATACCAGAAATACTTTGTCTCACCATTTACAGTAAATTTTTGGATCTGACCGCCATGCGCCTGTATCTTGTTTCCATTAGTATCATACATACGCTCTCCGGCTGTACCGGTAATAGAGTCATATGTCACATGGGTGTCTTTCTTTACAGAAACAATGATATAGCTAAGAACCGGGTCTTCTCCGCTGTTTTTACGCTTCGGGTTATGGATCATGAGATTCAGTTCCTGATCCTCAACCTTTACGTCAAAGCTTCTCTCTGTAATATTTCCTTTTACGAGGCTTACGTTTCTTGCAGCTTTTTCTCCCTCAAGTTCTACATCTACAGATCTTGTATCCCAGGGATTTTTTACACCGATAGTTACGGTATAATCATTTCCGTCTCTCTTAGGAAGTGCAAACTTATAACGGAATCCGCTGACATTCTTTTTAAAGCTGGCATTAGGATCCATGTAGATATAAGTATCTGTCAGTGCTGATGTTCCTGAACCGCCGTTTACGATCACAGAATTCTCATCATTGGGCTCATATCCCCATGCCAACCCTGTTTCCGGATCTTCTGCATATTCCTGATTGGTTTCAGACTGATATACTCCCATCCTGTATCCTGAAGGAACTGAGTAGACACCGTTTCCTGTACTTCCGCAATTCACCAGATAAAGAACGCCGTCATTTGCGGTAATGTCACTTTCTGTAAACTCTTTCTTTTCTGAATGCTCTTTTCCGTCATATGTAACACCGTCTACGATATAGGTCGTGATGGAATTTGCCTTCAGAAGTGCTGTAAATTTTCTGTCTTTTGTATTCGCAGATATTTCGTCAGAATCTGAAACATCTGCCCAATTCTCACCATTCTCAAGTGTTCCGCTTGTTCTGACAGCCTGAATCTCGCGTCCCATAGATGCAAACTGAGACAGATCAAACACTCGCTTTTCATCCTCATCATCTGTATTAAGCGCAACGATCACTGCTTTCTTTCCCTTTTTATCATATGCAGCGATCACACCTGTGTCGTTACCTGCAGGGATTATAGAATAACCCGGGCGGATATAACGCGAAATCTGTCCAAATCCATAATACTTCTTGGACAAATATACTTTTTTATTATCGTGATCCGCAAAGGCAATTCCCCAGAATCCTTTGCTCTCATCCACATCTGCAAGAAGTGCATCGATATTTTTATAATCCTGGGTTGTCTTGCTGAGCTCGGAATCCGCATGCATATCGATAGCATTCCACAGGATCCATGCATTAGCACCGAGACCATTAATATCTGTCATCATACGCTCTGCCAGACCAAGAGCTGAGGTCATTTCTCCTGCGTCCGTACCTGCTCTAAAGGTACCGTCAACCTCTGACATCCAGAGATTTTTTCCTGCCTCTTCAGCGACAGCTTTGAGTCCGGCACGATTGCTTCCGCTATAGGTATGTGTGTCGATACGTTCAACAGCCTTCTTTGCTTCATCATCAAGTTTCTTAAATGATGTGATCTGTGTATCGATGCTTGTTTCGTCTGTACCCGAAAGTACTATATCTATGCCTCTCTTTTCCAGTTCGTCATTCAGTTCATTGATGATCTTTGACTGGGATTCACCCTGATCAAAGTGGCATCCTTCCTGTTTATTACTATATGCTGCCCAGTAATTGGTGTAAGGCTCATTCATAGGATCTGTGCTCTGGAACTTGATCCCGTTCTCATTCCAGTGCTCGATCACATCTGCCATATAGAGAGCAAATGCATGATATGAGTCTGCCCTTAAATTGTCATCATTCGCATTTTCTGCACCCGATGAACATCCACTGTAGGTCATGAAGTACGGCGGTGAATTAGAAAATGCTTCTGCGATAAACTCATCACCTGATTCACGGAGCGCTGCCTTTACTACATTAATCTGATTTTTATCTGCATTCCAGTCATAATTCCACGCATAACCGCAGTCTGCATCATGCTGATCAAAGTGTTCATCATAATACTGATCAGACTTTTCCTTATCCATCTTTGTGACATCAACTGCATATCCCGGAACAACAGAGTCAGAACGGGTAATGTGATCTGCGTGAAGGAACGGATCGTCTTTTTCCTCTTTATTTCCATTTCCGACATCAGGAATGACTGCCATCTGGACAAAGTCAAGTCCCCATCCATTATGACCGCCGATCCTTACCGTGTTTTCGCCCTCGTTAAGCGTCACATCGTCAAATTCAGCAATAAAAAGCATATTGTTGTTTCCGCTGGCGATCATATTTTTGTTGATCACGCTTCCCGGTACGATATACTTTTTTTCACCATTTACACGGATCGCCATTCCTCTCTCATTAGAACCTGTAAGTGTGAGCAGGAGTTTGATCTTATAGTTTCCGGCTTTTGCAGCATTAACTGTATAAAACAAATTTCCACCGCTGCCGGGTTCTGCCTCAAGTTCATTGATCCATCCGACCGCATCAAAAGAACCGACTTTATCTCCATTATTAAATCCAAAGTCTTCAACTGCAGAAGTATACTTTACAGATACCATATTGGAATTTCTTCCAACTGACATGCTGCTTCCGTCTCCACGAGGGCTCGCTCCTTCTTCCGTACCAAAATCGGACAGGTCATAAAAATAAGCATTCTCATTTCTGACAACCTTTTCTGTACTCTCATGTATATTTTGCGGAGCAGTCGTATGATCACCACCACCAACATTGTAGCGACCTATATTCATACGGAGTCCATCATCCCCATAAAAATACTTTGCTGCCTGATCTGTGAGCTCTTCACTATATCCCACGCGGTTTGCCCACCAGCAAAGTGATGTTCCGAAACCTTCAAATTCATTAAGACCGTCGCCGTCTGTATCGTTTATAGATACTGCTGACATCGGGCGAAGCTTGGTCACTGCGGCTTTAACAGGCTCCGAAGCCTCTGCTCCTGAGACTGACACACCGTTAAAAACTGTTGTGACTGTCATTGCAGCTGCCGCAAAGACTGATAGTCCTCGTGCTTTTTTCATATAGTTTTTTCCTCCCTTAATACCTCCGGACGCATAACTCCACGTCACCATAAAGTTATGGTAAATGAAAAAGCGCCTAAGATATATCACATACCTTAGGTGCTTTTCACGCATCTTATATTCGATTTTATTCTAAAAGAATCCGGCTTCACGCACTATGAAGCGCACTTTCTTTCTGAATCTTCCAATCTGTACCGGTACCGTACTTCTTACGGTACTGATTTGGTGTCATTCCGTTTACAGCCTTAAATACTCTGCTGAAATGGCTCTGTGAACAGAATCCGAGATAATACGAAATTTCACGTATCTTATACTCTGAATATCGAAGAAGGTTTTCACCTCTCCGTACTTTTTCCTTACGAATGTAGTCTGTAATAGTTAACTTTTCCTGAGTACTAAACAGGTGTGACAGATAATCAGGATTAAGTTCAAGCGCTTCTGCTATCTCTGAAACTTCTATAGGTGAATTCAGGTGGGAATAGATATAATTCTTTACCCGACGGATCACAGGATTCTCTGTACGGGCTTTTTCTGCTCCCGCCTTCTTTTCCTGCTCTACAAGCCCTATAAAAGCATACTGGGCTTCTCTCTTAAATGCTTCGACTTCCGGAATATTATCGATCTTCTCAAGTTTTCTGATAAGTGAATCAGTTAATGAAAAGGACTTTTCAGGGCTTACGCCACCACGTATGGCAGCTCTTGATGCAAGCGTAATATTTCCGATGGCAACATTCTTTCCTGATCTAAGAGGATCATCCGCAAGGATACCTATCCTTCCTTCATATGTTTCGGAAATACTCTCTGCAAGTGCCTTTCTGTCTGCATTTTCAATGCTCTCAAGCTCACGCAGTTCTTCATCATAAGGATTATGCAAAAATGAATCCTCGTTTCTTTCGAAGTCATCCTGCACGAGATCTTTCTTGTAGCTTGTTACAGAGGAAAAATATTTCTGATTAGTTTCCCAAAACTGCGCCTTTGTTACCTGTTCTCCATTCAAAAGATAGTGAAGCATGATGAGACCTGTTACCATCTCATCCATTTTTATCCTCACCATTCCAAAGTACTTCATATGAAAACGGCGTTCAAATGCCGGATAATCACATGGATTCATTCCACCTGCAGCAACCGGACCTACTACTACAAAATCTCCTGCTCCACCTATCGCTGAGACTGACGCAAGAACTATTGCTCTGTCACCTACGATAAATGGAGATTCATCTTTCGACTTTGTGTTTAAGATACGGACGATCATTTTATTTTTTTCAAAGAACTGTATTTCTTCCGGTCTTGCTCCATATGATGTCCGTAGTTTCTCATTTTTATCAAATACAAATATAGGAGCGTGAATAAGCCCCACCATCTGGGATAAAACAAAAGAAGATATCATCAGTACATTCCCATTCCGCAGCCGCCTCTTTCCGGACGTGCAGAATCATCTCCCATAACATATTCTGTGCGGAAAGAAGCATTTATTTCGGAAAGTTCCTTCTTTCCATTTATATAGTCATCGTACATATCGATCATACTCTGAGGTATTGACTCACACTCATAATCTCCGATTCCGAGTGCTTCATTCACGATCTTCTGACGTTGCTCTCTTGTTGTATTACAAATAAGAAGTTCGTCTGTGTTCATACTTTTCCTTTCAAATTGTGTAATTACATATACAAATCCGCTAAAAATCAAGGTTATTAAAAGAATATTTGGATTTCGTTCACAATTCGTTTGTAATTTAAACTAAATTCGGACACGAAAATTTGGTACTATTTACCTGTCGAAAGAAATAAAGCTTTCGGCACTCCCTTACAAAGAATTTCTTTTTCATATTATACGCCGTCTCCTGATGCTGCAGGAGGCGGCTTCCTCCCTTTAAAGGGCTTTTTTCTTTATTCAGGATTTTTATTCGGCTTTCTTTATTCCCTTACCGTCAAATAAAAGTACTTCATCAGAT
>CAMVTN010000098.1 GCA_947170415.1 uncultured Lachnospiraceae bacterium
CTGATGACCTTTTAGAAGCAGGAGTTGCAGATGAGATCATCCAGGAGCCTCTCGGCGGTGCACAGGAAAATCCCAAGCGCCTCTATGGAAGTCTCGATATGTCACTCGAAAAAAATCTCTCCTCTCTCATGCAGATGACTCCGGAACAGATTTTGATCGATAGAAAAGAAAAATTCAGAAAGATTGGAGCAGTCAGCGCATGACAGGACTCAAAATAATCGCGACCGGCGGCGCACTTCCGTCACGTGTCGTTACAAATGATGATCTTTCAAAGATCGTTGAAACAAGTGATGAATGGATCTATCCGAGAACCGGTATCCATTCCAGATATTTCTGCGGCGAAGATGAAAGCGCAACTGATCTCGCTATCAAAGCAGCATCTCAGGCTCTTGAGAGAGCCGGGATCGATAAAAACGAGATCGGCTGCGTAGTAGTCGCTACTCTTTCAGCTGAATTTGCATGTCCGAGCACCGCTTGTCTCGTACAGGAAGCTCTGGGACTTCCCACAGACATCGCGGCTCTCGACGTAAATGCAGCTTGTACAGGTTTTATCTACGGAACAGAAGTCGCACGTGGTTTTCTTTCCGGTAATGGTAAAAAATATGCACTTGTGATCGGTGTCGAAAAGCTTTCAAAGATCCTCGATATGACAGACCGGACAACCTGTGTACTTTTTGGCGATGGTGCAGGTGCTGCCGTATACGAAGCGGATGACGATGCCATGTATTACAGTATCCAGGGCGCAAGCGGTACAAAGGACATCCTTGTTCCCGGCGTTAATGAAGCTGAAGGCAAGTCATATGTATCAATGAACGGAAAAAATGTATTCAAATTTGCAGTAAGTGCTATTCCGAGAGTTATTAACGGTCTCTTTTCTAAATCTGAACTGACAATGGACGATGTAGACTGGGTGGTATGTCACCAGGCAAATGCTCGTATCATTGATCACGTCGTAAAGAAATTCAAGGCTCCCTCAGAAAAGTTTTACAAAAACATGGACAGATTCGGAAATACCAGCGCAGCTTCTGTTCCGCTGGCTCTTAACGAGCTCTGTGAATCAGGTAAAGTCAAAGAAAATGATTCTGTTATGATGGTCGGTTTTGGCGGAGGACTTACAGAAGCAGGTGTACTGCTGCGTTATGCTCCTCTCAAAAAGTAAATGGTATAAAAATCGAAAATAAAGGTGGAAAAGTCATGAAATATCTTAATGAAATTCTTGGTGTCCGCTATCCCATCATTCAGGGTGGCATGGCAAATATTGCAAACGGAACATTTGCAGCTGCATGTTCTAATGCAGGTGGACTCGGACTTATCGGTACAGGCGGAATGAATCCTGATATGCTCCGCGAAGAGATCGATAAATGCAGAAGTCTCACAGACAAGCCTTTTGGCGTAAATATCATGCTCATGCATCCTGCAGCAGATGAATTCGCAGAGATCGTTGTTGAGAAAAAGGTTCCTGTCGTTACTACAGGTGCCGGTAATCCGGCTAAATACATGGAAAGCTTCAAAAACGCAGGAATCATTGTTATTCCTGTTGTTGCAGCAGCTATCCTTGCAAAGCATCTCGAATCCCTCGGAGCAGATGCGGTTATCGCAGAAGGATGTGAAAGCGGCGGTCATATCGGTGAGATGACCACAATGACTCTCGTGCCACAGGTTTGTGATGCAGTTAATATCCCTGTTATTGCAGCCGGTGGTATCGCTGATAACAGACAGTTCCGTGCAGCACTTGCTCTCGGCGCATGCGGCGTACAGGTAGGAACTGTGCTTCTCGCTACACCGGAGTGCCCTATTCATGAAAACTATAAAAATGCTGTCATCAAAGCAAAGGGAAATGATGCAGTCGTTACAGGCCGTATCGGCGGTACTCCTGTCCGTGTACTTAGGAACCAGATGACTCGTGAGTATATCAAGCAGGAAAAAGCAGGCGCAGATAAGATGGAACTTGAGAAATTTACATTAGGTTCACTTCGCCGTGCTGTATTTGATGGTGACACAAAGACCGGAAGTCTGATGGCAGGCCAGACCTGCGGACAGGTAAAAGAAATCCGAAGTGTAGCAGATGTCTTCGCTGATATTACAGGCGGAGAGTTCTAAGAAAGGAAAAATACAATGAAAACAGCTATTCTTTATGCCGGACAGGGAAGTCAGCATGCAGGAATGGGTAAGGACTTCTATGAAGCTTCCGAAACATTCCGTAACGCTTTTGATGCGGCTGAGCTTTCATTTGATCTTCATAAAATGTGCTTTGAGGATCCGGATGGACTTCTCAATCAGACAGAATATACACAGCCTTGCATGACAGCCTTTGCAATGGGCGTATCAGCAATGCTCAAGGAAAAAAATGTACAGATCGATTATGCGGCAGGACTCTCACTGGGTGAGTACTCTGCTCTCGCTTTCGCAGGTGTTCTTGATCCAAAGTCCACTATTGAAACTGTCGCTTTTCGCGGTCAGGCTATGAAAGACGCAGCAGAAGGAATTGACTGCGGCATGGCTGCCATCATGAATCTTGAGGAAGAAAAACTTCAGGAGTGCTGTGATGCTGCATCCACCGAAGGTGTTGTTTCTATCTGTAACTATAACTGCCCGGGACAGCTGGTTATCAGCGGCGAAAAGAAAGCCGTAGAAAAGGCTTCCGCTCTCGCTTCCGAAGCAGGTGCACGTCGCTGCATCCCCCTCAAAGTCAGCGGACCTTTCCATACAAGCTTCATGGCTCCTGCAGGAGAAAAGCTTAAGGAACGTTTTCAGTCACTTACCTTCTCACCCATGCAGATACCGGTAATGTTTAACTATCTCGGTCGTGAGATCACAGCTGATGACCTTAACGGCGCAGATGTAACACCTGAAAGCGCATCAAAGGCTGTTCCGGATCTTCTCGTAAATCAGGTACAGAAAAGTGTACGTATGGAAATGATCATCAGAAGAATGCTTGAGCTTGGTGTTGATACATTTATCGAAGTAGGTCCCGGAAAGACACTCTCCGGCTTCGTAAAGAAAACAGCAAAAGCTGTCGGAACCGATAATTACAGAACTTTCTCCATCGATACACTGGAGGATTTCAATACACTTTTAAGTGAACTTTGAAACGGGGGACAAAAATGGCAGAAAATGAACTGACAGTACGTAATGCAGTGGTAACAGGAGCCAGCCGTGGAATTGGACGTGCCATTTCTGTTGCACTCGCATCATCCGGCTGCAATGTACTCATAAATTATGCCGGAAATGCAGCTGCTGCAGAGGAGGCAGCAGCACTTTGCCGTGAGGCTGCAGGCGAAAAGGAAATACAGGTTCTTGTCTATCAGGCGGATGTTTCAGATGAAGCACAGGCAAATGCGCTTATCGACTATGCTGAAGAACAGTTTGGACGTATAGATATCCTCGTTAATAATGCTGGACGTACAAAAGACGGCCTCGTTATCGGTATGAAGACAGAGGATTTTGACAGCGTTATAGACCTTAACCTCAAGGGAACCTTCTTCTGCTGCCGGGCTGCTGCGAAAAAAATGATCCGTAAGCGTTTCGGCCGTATCATCAATATTTCAAGCGTAGTTGGAATCCATGGTAACGCAGGACAGGTTAATTATTCTGCAAGTAAGGCCGGTGTTATCGGTATGACAAAGAGCCTTGCAAAAGAACTTGCAGGACGAAATGTAACAGTAAATGCAGTTGCACCGGGCTTTATCGAAACAGATATGACTGCTGTACTTCCGGATAAGGCAAAGGAAGCTATCCTCGCAGGAATCCCCATGAAAAAGGGCGGATCTCCCGAAGATGTCGCAAACGCTGTTCGTTTCTTTGCATCAGATGCAGCTTCCTATATAACAGGTCAGGTCATCGGCGTTGATGGCGGAATGGGAATGTGATCCCTAAGAAAGGATAAATATGAGACGTAGAGTTGTAATTACCGGAATCGGTACAGTAAATCCTACCGGAAATAATGTAGAAGAAAGCTGGAAGTCAATCCGCGAGGGTCGTCACGGAATCGCTCCCATCACTGCTTTTGATGCATCCGAATCATCTGTAAAGGTTGCAGGTGAAGTAAAGAATTTCGATCCGTTTAATGTCATTACTAAGAAAGAGACTCGCAGCATGGCGCGTTTTGCCCAGTTTGCAGTAGTTGCTGCAGAGGAAGCTATCGCAATGAGCGGCATCCATGCTGACAAGGATGATCCCACAGATGATACCGGTGGGATCATCTCCAGCGGTATCGGCGGAATCGATGTCACAGAGCAGGAACACAGCAGAGGAATTGAAAAGGGATTTGAGCGTGTTAATCCTCATTATATCCCCATGACTATCTCTAATATGGCTGCGGCTCAGGTCGCTATCCGCCACGGATTCCGCGGTATGTGCACCTGTCCTGTAACTGCATGCGCAGGCGGAAGCAATGCTATCGGTGATGCTTTCCACAGGATCCGCGATGGATACGAAGATGTTATGATCGCTGGTGGAACAGAGTCTTCTATCACGCCTCTCGCTATCGGCGGTTTCACAAGCATGAGAGCTCTCAGCCGCTCTGAGGATCCTGATCGCGCAAGCATCCCGTTTGACGCAGAAAGAAGCGGTTTTGTAATGGGCGAAGGTACAGGTGTCCTCGTAATGGAGGAATATGAGCACGCAAAGGCTCGTGGAGCAAAGATTCTTGCTGAGATCGTAGGTTACGGTTCAAACTGCGATGCTTACCATATCACAGCACCTTCACCTAACGGAGAAGGCGGAGCAGCCTGCATGAAGCTCGCTATCAAGGACGCAGGTCTTAAAGCTGAGGATATCGACTATGTAAATGCACACGGTACATCCACTCACCTCAATGATTCCGGCGAGACAGCTGCTATCAAGGCTGTATTTGGTGATCATGCAAAGGAAATGGCTGTTTCCAGCACAAAGTCCATGACAGGACATCTCCTTGGTGGCGCAGGCGGTGTAGAAGCTGTATTCTGCGTAAAGGCACTTGAGGAAGGCTTTATCCCTCCGACAGTCGGTTACAAGACTCCTGATCCGGAGTGCGATCTTGATTATGTTCCGAACGAAGGAAGAAATGCTGATCTTCACTATGTACTGAGCAACAGCCTTGGATTTGGCGGTCACAATGCCTGCCTCATCTTTGCTAAAGCAGAATGATAATTTAAGGGGAGTTTATCGTATATGAGCGAAATTATAGAAAATACAGAAGAACGTGTACCTAACACACTCACAGCTGCAGAGATCGCAGAAATACTGCCCCATCGTTATCCTTTCGCTCTTGTTGACAGGATCACAGATTATGAATCCGGAAAATGGGCTAAGGGTATTAAGTGCGTGACAATGAATGAGCCTTTCTTCCAGGGGCATTTCCCGGGACAGCCTGTTATGCCCGGCGTACTGATCCTCGAAGCACTGGCGCAGACAGGAGCAGTTGCTCTCCTCTCCCTTCCTGAGTATAAGGGAAAGATCGCACTTTTCGGTGGAGTAAAAAATGCTCGTTTTAAGCAGCAGGTTACTCCCGGTGATGTACTGGAACTTTCATGTGAAGTTGTTGAAATGAAAGGACCGGTAGGTATCGGAAAAGCAAAAGCAACTGTAAATGGCAAGCTTGCATGTCGTGCAGAACTCGTCTTTGCAGTCGCAGAATGATGTTTTTCCTTGTCTTATATGAATTTCCGATGGAATTCAACCTCAGGTTATCTTTAAATGAGACTTATATGAACATTCATTATGACCGATAGAAACTGTATAGGACCTTCTGGGTTCTGTACAGTTACAACCGATATTAATTGTTATGCTGAATTTTTATTTACAATTTTTCTCAAAAAGTTGTATACTAATATTTCGTGACTAAAAATACACATTTGGGAGGTTTTCCATGCTTGCTGATTCGCTGAATGAAGTTTACAGCGCGATGCGTATCTATTTTTATATGCAGATCTTTTCGAGATTTGAAAAAAGAGAGGCTACTCTTACTACCGTTGAGTCTTTTTGCATGGAATGCATCATGGCACTTCAAAATCCAACTGTTTCGGAATTTGCAGAGCTTATGGGGATTTCCAGTCCGAATGCTGCGTATAAAGTAAATAACCTTATAAAAAAGGGCTACATCACAAAGGTGCAGTCCCCTGATGATAAGCGTGAATTTCATCTCCATCCCACTGAAAAGTACATGGAATATTATCGTATCAGTCAGGAATACCTTGATACAGTGGCAAAGCGCTGTAAGAAAAGGTTTACTCAGCAGGAACTTGATAATCTTGACGATATGCTGCATATCATAAAGACTGAGCTGATGCCTGAAATCGATTTTGAAGAAATTCGTAAATCCGGTCAGAAGATAATTGAATGATGAAACAAAAACTGCGTGAGATCAATGGTTCTCACGCAGTTTTTTCTTGCTCTTAATTTACTTTTGCATCAGCAAGTGAACTCTCAGCAAGATAAGCATTATGAAGGATCATTATGCCGCCTCTTCTCTCCTGCTTTATCTGATACAATGCATTATCTGCCGTATACATGTAATCCCACAGTCTGTTTCCCTTTTGAGGAACAGAATTGCGTATTCCCTGCGAAATAGATATTATCGGAGCCTCTCTGGCATTTGGATTTGCTATATGCAATTCCGATATCCTTTTTCTCAGATCTTCTGCCAGTTCCTGGACTTCGAGGTCATTTCGGCCGAGATACATCAGTATAAACTCGTCACCACCGTAACGGGCCGCATAAATATGCTCATGCGACTTACAGAAACCTCTGACAGTTTCTGATACCATTTTAAGGCACTTATCTCCTGCCTGATGTCCAAAAGTATCATTAAACTGCTTAAAGCAGTCGATATCAAATATTTCTACGGCAAGAGACCTGTGCTCCTTATTTGCTCTGTCAAAAAGCTTGTCTGACATCTGACCTAAGCTGTATCTGTTTGGAAGTCCTGTAAGCTCATCATATTCCGCCTGCTGAGATAAACGTGCATTCTCCTGTTTCATATCAGCCTGCTTCTTTTTCAGATCTTCCATGCTCTTACGAACATTCACCGAAAAGAGATATTCTATAGCATCAGACTTCTGTTTTTCCTGCGAAATATCGAAATAACGTCCGGCAATCCTGTCGGCCTCTTTCTTGTCTCCCTTTTTCCTCAAGTACTCTATCTGAAATGCCATAAATTGCAGGCGCATATTAGAGATACGGACGTTTTTAATAATAGGTGAAATGATCCTGGCTACTTCACTGCAGGCATCGAGCTCATCAAAATCAAGAAGCATCTTACAGATCTCGTAGATATCCTCTATCTCATCTATGATCACCTCAGTGTCTCGTAAGCACATAAGCAGCAGATCGATCTTTTCACGATAGTTACTTATATCATACTGTGCATGAAGCATTCGGATTTCCAGTGCAAGGAAGCAAATATCACGATCCAGATACGCAGCACATTCATCCGGACCCAAAACTTCCCTTAGATGACGTATACACTTCTGAGCACCGTGCAGATCATTGTTGCTGGATAAATAAATATTTGCCATCATGATGTAGCAGGTGCAGAGATTTCTCTCGTACATAGCATCATCATGATAATTTTCTATATAAGGGATGGCTTTTTTCAGATAATCCATCGCCGTAGTCGCATCATTAAGTTTTAGATAAACTCTTGATATATTTGTAAGGATAATTCCATAGATATTGGTAGTATGATCATCCTCATCGCAATAACGAAGCGCTGTCATGTAATTGTCCATGGCGAGCATCATATTGTCTCCAAGACTTACGATCGTTGCGAGAAGATTATAAGAACGGGCTACCAGCGTATGATTTCCGGATAGATCCTGATACTGTATTCCCTCTAAAAGGAAACGGCGGATATCATTAAAACCACGATCATGGAAATAATACGCTTCAGCCAGATGATAATATGCATAACCACATAAATAATCGTCATTCTGCTCTTTAGCAATTTCGAGAAGCACTTCCAGATCATCAATGACTGTTTCATCAAGATCTGAACGCTTCTCATCTATGATTGCGAGCAACGAATCAATGATCACTTCGTGTTTTTTTCTCTCCATATACGTAACCCCTTTTGTATCACGGTATCCCCTCAGACCGAACATTTAAGTCTGTACCGTAGAACCCTTGAGCGTTACGTATATGTTACCAAAAAATTACGATGTTCGTTTAGGAAAACATAAAGAAAATCAGATTGTTTCCTCAAAAATGCAATGCAACTTAAACCTTTAAGCCAAATTCCTCAGGAAGGTATCCTGGGCTACACACGTGCTACAATGGTCGGTACAATGGGTCGCA
>CAMVTN010000099.1 GCA_947170415.1 uncultured Lachnospiraceae bacterium
GACGTCGGAGTGTCAGACGTGGTGATGCCGGCGAGCCTGCAGAGATCACTCTTAACGGAAAGCCTGTATCTATCGGAGAAAAGATCAAATCCGGAGATAATATCGTAGTTAAGCCTTCGTCTGCCGGAAAACCTCCGGTCGTACCGCTTGGACGGCTTCCGGAATTCTCTGATAATATTACTGTCATCGTAAACGGAAAGCCTGTTTCGCTTCCGAAATGCGCGGCAGTAAACGGTGAGTTAAAGAGCGCTTATTATGAGATACAGAATGGTGATGTTATCGAAATGCTGCGGTATTGCACAGTGCAGCAGATAATCGACTTCATGGATGTGAAGCCGGTTCACGGCACGGATATCCTTGTTAACCATGAGAGGGCATTGCCGGAAACGCAGGTTTATGATAATTTCACTCTGGAGTGGACGCTGGAGGATGACAATCCGCCTGTTGATATGGAAGAGATAAAGAAAGAGGCGGAAGAGAAACAGAAAGCTCTTGAGGAAGAACTTAAGAAAGAAGCCGAGGAGAGGCAGAAGGCATTAGAAGAGGAACGCCGCAGGGAAGAAGAAAGATATGCGGAGGAGCAGAGAAAGCAGGCAGAAAGCCTTGAAACAAGCTCTGAGGCAAGTCCTGAGGTGAGTATGCAGGAAGAGGAATCGGATCTTACGGAAGGGATCGATCTTGGACTGGATGCTTATGAGGATACGGATATATCTGAGGAAAAGCTTCAGGGAAATATCTCCGAAACCCTTCCGGATATAGCAACCGAACTTTCTCCCAGAAAAGACGAAGCAGAAAATCCGGCAGAGAAAAAAGAAGTGGATTTCACAGGTATGCAGTCGGAATATGGAGCAAAAAAGATCCTGGATCATATTGCACAGATCTCTAATGAGACTCATACTATAACGAATGTGCGCGGAGTATGGAATACAAACGTATCTGTACCTAAAAATGCAGTTGAAAAGAGTGTTGCTATGGCAACAAAGAATGCTGCGGCTTTGAGTAAGCCTGTGACATTTGAAACAAAAGAAACACCGGCAGAACCCGAAGCATCGAAAGAACCGACTACGATGGAGGTCATTGCGAACGGAAATCTTATCCGTATGACAGGTAAGCCGGTTTATATGTATGTTGATATTTTTGATTTTATTGATTTTGATCTGAAGACACCACATGGCAGCAGTGTTGTGACGGAAATTAACGGGCGCAAGGCGAGCTTTACGGAATCCCTGCATAACGGGGATGTCATCAGTATCTATTGGAAAGAGTAATTTTATGCGTTTAATGAGTATTGCATCAGGAAGTTCCGGTAACTGTATCTATGTAGGAAGCGGCAGCACGAATCTTATCATAGATGCAGGTCTTTCCGGTAAAAAGATCGAAAATGGTCTGAAGGAGGCAGGACTCAGCACGTCAGATATGGACGGAGTGCTGATAACACATGAACATTCAGATCATATACACGGTCTTGGTGTGATCTCCAGACGATATCATCTGCCGATCTATGCTACGAGTGGAACGATCGAGGCGATCCTCGCTTCTGGCGAGTGCGGAAAGATCGAGCCGGAACTGTTTCATGAGATAAAGGCAGATGAATCATTTGTATTGAAAGATATAGAGGTCGGTCCGTTCAGTATTTCTCATGATGCGGCAGAACCTGTGGCGTACCGTCTTACGGACAGGAGAGCAGATTTTGCAGTGAGTGGTGATGCACCGGCACTTTTTTCGGATGATGACCGTACCAGTGTTGCTGTCTGCACAGATCTCGGGAAATACGATGATTACATTATCGAGAATCTTGCAGGCGTGTCGATCCTTCTCATGGAATCAAATCATGATGTGAATATGCTGCAGGTCGGACCATATCCGTATTATTTAAAACAGAGGATATTGGGAGAAAGAGGACATCTCAGCAACGAGGCTGCCGGAGAACTGATATCTAAAGTTGTATCGGATAAGCTGGTGGCGGTGCTTCTCGGACACCTTAGTCATGAAAACAATATGAAAGAACTTGCTTATGAAACTGTTAAGCAGGAGCTGTTTATGATGCATCCGGAACTTGCGGACAGAAAGTTTATGCTGGATGTGGCGGTAAGAAGTGAATGCAGTCCACTTCTGCAGGCGTGATGTTATAAACACATATCGTTAAAATATCCGTCAGGATAAAGTGATCACTACACTTATTCTGGCGGATTTTTTCGACTTTTATGCATAACGGGGGCTTGATAATTTATCCTGTATGAAGTAAACTTTTTGGCAATGGGCTTTAATGGTGTAAAGTACCGCATTAAGATGGCTCAGTAACAGTCTGAAATGAAGCCTTTTATGAGGAGAAAAAATGAAGAGAACGATCATCACAGTAGTTGGTAAAGACACAGTAGGAATTATCGCAAAGGTTTGTACATATCTTGCGAATAACGATATCAATATTCTGGATATTTCACAGACTATCGTCAGCGGATATTTTAACATGATGATGATAGCTGACCTGCAGAAGGCAACAAAGGCTTTTGATGAAATTACAAATGAACTTGCCCAGATCGGTGAAGAGATCGGTGTTCAGATAAAGTGTCAGAGAGAAGACATCTTTGATTCTATGCATAGAATTTGATAATGAAACCGTAACTGTCTGACCCTATAAGGTTTTGAACAGTTACCCATAAATATCTTCTGCCGGGAAGGAAAGCTATGTTAAATTTAAGTTTAAGCGAAGTAAAAGAAACCAATGACATGATTGAAAAGGAGAATCTTGATGTCCGTACCATTACACTCGGAATCAGCCTCCTTGATTGTATAGATTCTGATCTTGATCGTCTTAATGCAAAGATCCGCGAAAAGATCCTTAGAGTTGCAAAAGATCTCGTTTCCACAGGTAAGGATATTGAAAAAGAATTTGGTATCCCTATCGTAAATAAGCGTATTTCCATTACTCCTGTAGGACTTGTCGGAGCAGCAGCCTGCAAGACACCGGAGGATTTTGTATCTATCGCTAAGAACCTTGATGAGATCGCAAAGACTGTAGGTGTTAATTTCATCGGAGGATATACAGCGCTTGTTGCAAAGGGAATGACGCCTGCTGAGAAAAATCTCATTCTTTCTATTCCTCAGGCAATGGCAGAGACAGATCTTATCTGTTCCTCAGTAGTTGTGGGATCTACAAAGACCGGTATAAACATGGATGCGGTACGTCTCCTTGGTGATATCGTAAAAGAGACTGCAGAAAAGACAAAAGATAACGACTCACTTGGATGCGCAAAACTTGTTATCCTTTGCAATGCTCCTGATGATAATCCGTTTATGGCAGGTGCTTTCCACGGTGTTACAGAAGCTGATTCGATCATTAATGTCGGTGTCAGCGGACCGGGCGTAGTAAAGACAGCTCTTTCAAAGGTTCGCGGAGAGAACTTTGAAGTTCTTTGCGAAACTATCAAAAAGACAGCATTTAAGGTTACACGTGTAGGTCAGCTGGTTGCAGGTGAGGCATCAAAGCGTCTCGGAGTTCCTTTTGGTATCGTAGACCTTTCTCTTGCTCCGACTCCGGCTATAGGTGATTCTGTTGCAGATATACTGGAGGAGATCGGTGTTGAGTATGCCGGAGCTCCCGGTACAACAGCAGCACTCGCGCTTCTTAATGACCAGGTAAAGAAGGGCGGTGTAATGGCATCCAGTTATGTAGGCGGTCTTTCCGGTGCATTTATTCCTGTCAGTGAAGATCAGGGAATGATCAATGCAGTAGAAGCAGGCGCTCTTACACTTGAAAAGCTGGAAGCAATGACCTGTGTATGCTCTGTTGGTCTTGATATGATCGCTATCCCGGGTGAGACTCCGAATACAACTATCTCAGGTCTTATCGCTGATGAAATGGCTCTTGGAATGGTAAATCAGAAGACTACAGCAGTACGTATCATCCCTGTTATCGGAAAGAAGGTCGGTGATACGGTTGAGTTCGGCGGCCTTTTAGGTCATGCGCCTGTAATGCCGATAAATCCGTTTGGCTGTGAGAACTTTGTGAATCGTGGAGGACGTATCCCCGCACCGATCCACAGCTTTAAGAATTAAATGATGACAGGGGCAAAAGTATTTTTGACCCTTACATCATTAAATGATAACAAGAGGTCTTGATAATTCCGGTCGAAAAGCCTTATGGGCTTTTTCGGCCAGTATTCCCTCATAGATCTCTGCAGAACGAATATCTTCCATAAAATGATCCGCAGAGCGTCCGGTTAAGAGTTTTCTTTGATCGGACGCTTTTGTTATTATGGGTATTTTGGAGTTTTTATTTATTTCGTGCAAAAGTCTTCCTGCACTTCGCCTAAAGCCAAGAACGCGGGCATATTCCGGCTCGTTATATACAGAGTTGCTCACCTTTATGCCGTTGCCTTCAGAGGATTCTTTATCTAATTTAAGTATCAGATGCAGGAGACTTCGGCAGACTGCAGAATAAGGAATGCTGCGGGTAGCAATGTTTTGTGCAAATTCTGTAAAGCTTACAAAATCTTTTTTGTTTTTGTAGATTCTGTCTGCAGAATCCGGAGTTATCCCATCAATTGATGATATTTCTTCCTGAGCTGCAGAGAGAAGCAGATAACGCAGGATAAGAGAATAATCATCAGCGCAGACAGGATGATCTATAAAATCATTGTCCGAAATAAATGAATGAATTTCTGCAGGGACAGATTCTAATGTGTATTTAATTATTTCGTTATCGCTATAAGCCGAATCGTTTTTGCTAAAGTATTTTTTTCGTATACTTTCTGCAGAGACAAAATGACTGACGTCGCCCGGGGTGTCTTCGGATACGTCGGTTGCTGGACCTTTTGTACCGTGATAATCCTCGCCTAAACGTGGGATGGTTAACGGGATTATTGGAGAATTCAATGCCTGAAGAGATTTAAGGTACTCGATCGCCAGTATATTATTGGACCCGGAAAGAAGTTCACTGAGTTCTTTTTCAGAAAAATCCAGGCAGGAAAGAACTGCCTTTTCCCGTGCGGCAGGAAAGGACAGGCCTTCTGATAATGCTTTTTTTAATGAAGAACGATAATCGTCGGGTTCGCTGCAAAGAAGTTCTGCGATCTTTGAGAGCCTGTCGATGTGTCCGTTTTCGCTTCCAAATATAAGGTGATCCACCACACCCAGAGAATTTAGAAGAGACACTCCGCCAAATGCAAATTTTTCGGCACTTGCAGAGGCATATCGCACGGGAAGCTCGATCACAAGATCGGCACCGCAGCGCAGAGCCATTTCAGTGCGTATATGTGCATCAAAAACAGCAGGCTCACCTCGCTGTACGAAGTTCCCGCTCATTAGCACGATCAAATGATCAGCCCCTCTTTTTCTGGCTTCGTTAAAAAGATGCATATGTCCGTTATGAAAGGGGTTAAATTCAGCAATTATTCCTGTAATATTCATAAATTATATTGTGACATTCTTTTTTCTTAAAATCCAGTAAATAGATGTTGAATTAGGATATAATTTGTTTTAGAATTGCGAGAGTGGTATGAATAGGAGAATTTCCGGAGAGATTTGAAATTATGGATATGAAATTTGAATCAGAGTTTGCAAAAGAATTATATATGGAAGTATCCGCGCTGATAGATACTACAAAGCTTCGCCGCCGATATATATCAAGTCAGTATATCTGGCGGGTATGGCAGAAAGTATATAAGGCAAATTGCGGATGTACCAGATATTTCCTTTTGCCGGAAGATTTTTAAGAGATGTCAAAACTTTATGTTGACATTCAAATGACGCATGATTATAATCAAACAGTATGAGTTTTCACGAGTACCACGAAAACGTAAAAATCGGATCAAGGAGGTGTAGAAGATGTCTATCTGCCCGAAGAATAAATCATCTAAAGGCCACAGAGACCAGAGAAGAGCTAACTGGAAGATGAAGGCTATGAACCTGGTAAAGTGCCCGAAGTGCGGCGAGCTTATGCTTTCACACATGGCATGCAAGAGCTGCGGTACTTACAATAAGAAAGAAGTCATCGCTCAGGACTGAGTGTTATCTTCAGATGAATCATAACGTCATCGGGTAAAACCGATGGCGTTTTTGTTTCTGTTCAGACGCAACCGGAGCACTACGCTGCGGAGGTTGCGACCAAGAAAGATGAAAAGCCATTGGATTTTGCCCATCGCCGGAGGCGATTTAATTGGCAAAATCCGTTACGTGAGCGAGCTGGAAGCGAGTGAACAGTAACGCGTTTTTTTCGGCTTAGTAGTCTGATATTTCGCTGCTCTTGATTTTTATATAGCAGTCTTGTATAGTAAATCAGGCAGTTAAAAAATAACCGGAGGCAATTATGTCAGAAATCGTAAAGGTCGCAGTAGACGCCATGGGAGGCGATAACGCACCTGTTGAGATCATTAAAGGTGCAGTAGATGCGGTAAATCTCAGAGATAATATTTTGGTATATCTTGTCGGAACTCAGGAAGTACTCGATACTGAGCTTGCGAAATATTCGTATCCAAAGGACAGGATCACAACAGTAGCGTCGACAGAAGTGATCGAAACGGCTGAGCCGCCGGTAATGGCAATACGTCGAAAGAGAGATTCATCCATAGTTGTTGGTCTGAACCTTGTAAAGGATGGAACATGCGATGCTTTTGTATCAGCAGGTAGTTCAGGAGCTATCCTGGTTGGCGGAACATTTATCGTAGGTCGTATAAAGGGCGTCGAGAGAGCTCCTTTGGCACCTGTGATACCTACAGCAAAGGGTGTGTCACTGCTTATCGACTGCGGTGCAAATGTAGATGCCAGACCGGATCATCTTGTTCAGTTTGCAAAGATGGGTTCCATTTATATGGAAAACGTCATTGGAGTTAAAAATCCGAGAGTTGCTATCCTTAATATCGGTGCGGAGGAGGAAAAGGGCAATGCGATTGTTAAGGAGACATTGGCTCTCTGACAAGGTTGTACTGATATTAATTTTACAGGAAGCATCGAGGCAAGAGATATTGCAGAAGGTGCAGCTGATGTAATTGTTTGTGAGGCATTTGCCGGAAATGTTGCACTTAAGATGTACGAGGGCGTAGGAAAGGTTCTCCTTTCTGAGCTTAAAAATGGACTTATGTCATCATTCCGTGGAAAACTTGGCGGTCTTCTTATAAAGCCTGTACTTAAGAAATCCATGAAGAAGTATGTGGCATCGGAATATGGCGGAGCTCCGCTTCTCGGACTTAAGGGACTTGTGGTAAAAACACATGGAAGTGCTACACATAAGGAAGTTACAACCTCTATCATTCAGTGTGTTTCCTTTAAGGAAGAAAAGATCAATGAAAAGATCCGCGACAGGATCACAGTAAAAGAATAAAAATATTTTGCCCCTTATTGTTGAAAGGAATAAAAAAGATGGAATTTGAAAAGTTACAGAGTATTATTGCGGACGTTTTGAATGTAGATAAGGACGAGGTTACTATGGAGTCAACCTTTGCGGATGATCTTGGTGCAGACTCTCTTGACGTTTTCCAGATCATTATGGGTATCGAGCAGGAGTTTGATATCAATATCGAGACAGAAGAGGTTGAGAAGATCGTTACAGTTGGCGATGCTGTAAAGAAGATCAAGGAAGCTGCAGAAGCTCAGAACTAAATTTAGAATGTTTTTGCGCCCCTTTTCTGTTGCGGCAGGAAAGGGGCGCTTGCGCGGAGAATCCGACAAAGTCGGATTCTTTCTTAGTAATTGGAGGATATGCTTTATGCAAAAGTTTGATCCTGAGAGCTTAGAAGCAAAGATCGGATATGTGTTTAAGGATAAGAATCTCCTTAAATCCGCACTGGCCCACAGTTCCTATGTAAATGAGATGAAGATCAATCGGATCGCAGATTATCAGAGACTGGAGTTTTTGGGTGATGCGGTTCTTGAGGTGACGGTCAGTGATTTTCTTTACAGGAATCATCCGGAAATGCCCGAGGGCGATATGACTCGGCTCAGATCTTCTCTTGTTTGTGAACCTACGCTTGCATTTTGTGCCAGAGCATTTTCGCTTAGTGACTACATTTTGCTTGGCAGGGGAGAAGAAATGCAGGGCAGTCGGTACAGAGATTCTATAGTTTCGGATATATTTGAGGCGATAATCGGTGCGATCTACATCGACGGAGGAATGGAGCCTGCAGCTCTTCATATAAAGAAATATGTTCTGACAGATATAGAGCACAAGCAGTTATTCCATGATTCAAAGTCAAGACTGCAGATCATGACTCAGAAGACGGGGGATGAACTTTCCTATGAGGTTATTGATGAGAGCGGTC
>CAMVTN010000100.1 GCA_947170415.1 uncultured Lachnospiraceae bacterium
TTTACGGCGAGTATTGCTGTGAAAGCGAGTTCCTCTTAAATAAGATCTTAAGAGACGAATGGGATTATGAGGGCGTAGTGATCTCCGATTGGGGTGGAGTTCATGATACTTGTAAGGCAGCATCGGCTGGATGCGATATAGAAATGTCTGTTACAGATAATTTCGACGAGTATTATTTCGCAAAACCGCTGAAAAAATTGGTAGAAGAGAAGAAGATAGATGAGAGCATCATTGATAAAAAGGTGTTCCGTATCCTTCTCATGATGGATAAGCTCAATATGCTTGAGGGTAGCAGGCAGAAGGGCTCATATAATACTCGTGCTCATCAGGAAGCAGCATACAGAGTAGCTTCTGAATCTATAGTGCTTCTTAAGAACGATAAGGATGTACTTCCGCTCAAGGCAGAAAAGCAGAAGAGAGTGCTGGTTATCGGTGATAATGCGATAAGACAGCATTCGCTCGGAGGTGGAAGTGCTGAGATCAAGGCTCTTTATGAGATTAATCCTATCCTCGGAATAAAGGAATATCTCGGCGGCAATACCAGAGTTGATTTTATCGCAGGTTATGACGCGGAAATCGCGCCGGATGCGACTGAGATCAACTGGCAGGAAAACAGCCTGGAAGTTACCGAAGAGGAAAATGAGCAGATAAAGAAAGTCTCTAGGGAAAAGAGAGAAGAAGTTGAAAAGGCCTTAAAGAGCTTGGATTATGACAGTGTAATCTTTGTGGGCGGTCTTAATCACGTGATCGACAGAGAGGGCTTTGACAAAAAGGATATGAAGCTTCCTTACGGACAGGATGAGCTTATCAATACTATTCTTGACTGCAGGAAAGATGCGGTGATCGTACTGATCAGCGGAAGTTCAGTAGAAATGAGCTCCTGGATAGACAAAGCTGATACTGTTCTCTGGTCTTATTACAACGGCTGTGAGGGCGGACGTGCATTGGCGCACATCATTTTTGGAGAGGAAAATCCTTCCGGACGTCTTCCTGAAACCTTCTATCTTAAGCCTGAAGACTGCTCTGCGTTCAGCGTGGGTGAATTTGGTAGAAAAGATGAGGTTCATTACACTGAGGGTTATGAGATCGGTTATAAATATACTGATAAGCATGGCATCAAGGTGCAGTTCCCGTTTGGATACGGTCTGTCCTACACAAGCTTTGAAGTTAGTGACGAGATAATTTCTGCTGACGGCAAAAAAATGCACGTCACGGTAAAAAACACCGGTGACAGAAACGGATCAGAAACAGTCATGATCTTTGGCGACAACGATAAGACTGCTGTGCGTGAGCTTGTTGGTTTTGAAAAAGTTATGGTTTTCTCAGGCGAAAGTGCAGAAGTTGAATTTGAGCTTCCTGAGGGATATTCAAATATCAGCACTTCGCGAGTGAAATAAAATATCATAGATTTTACGAGAGTCGTCACCTGTGTGGCGGCTCTTTTTTCGGAACGTTTAGTGCGGTTTAGGTGAGTCTGGCATAACTTATTGGCTCAAATTGACGGAAGCGGAGAGCGTTGTTTCCAACCGGCACAACGGTGAGCCATGATGGGGAGCCATGATGGGGACAGGGGTACAGGACCATGAACCTGTAACCCCGTCCCTATTTATGATACAATGATAAAAATATTTTTTTGGGGAGCTAAATAAATATGTTTTGTATAAATTGCGGAAAGCCGCTTGATGATGAAGACCGGTTTTGCAGATATTGTGGGACGGAAATACTTTATGCAAAGGCTACAAATAAAGAAAAAACAGAGAACAAGGAAGCGGACATAAAAGACATCGAGGAAAGAGTCAGGAGACGCTCGGAGGAGATCAATAAGAAACCGGAAGAGCATATTCGTGTAGAAAATATAGAGGTAATGCCCGAACGTGAAGTTACCTTTGTGGAAGAGGGAGGAGTGCCTGAGGAATCTACGGAAGTCATGCCTGATCATGAAGTGACTTTTACGGTAGAGGACGAGGTACGGGAAGAGAAAGAAGATGATGATCCCGATAAGCTTCCGACAGAGGATATGATACTGTCACAGACGATAAAGCTCTTAAAAGGAAAATCTTAAACTTAGAAAAGATACTACAAGAGTTTCTAGACTCAGAGAGTGTTTTGCTTTATAATCAGAGAGATGTTTTTGCCCATCGCCGAAGGCGATTTAATTGGCAAAATCCATTACGCGAGAGAGAACTTTTGCAATATATTCAGTTGGAATAGGATTTTATGGGAGAATTTTTTAGAAAACACAAAGAGGCCGCCCACGGCGTGATATTTTTGGGCGGTCTTTTTATTATGCTGGCAGTCTTTTCGGCTGTCATAAAGCCGGGAAGCGGAGATGTATACGACATTACGGCTGTTAAGATGAAAAACGAAGTGACGGCACATGAAAGACCGGAAAGCATGGACATACTTTTTGCCGGAAACAGTGAGTCATACCGTTCGTTTTCACCGCTTCAGCTGTACCGTGATCACGGTATAACTTCATACAATCTGGGCGCCAGTGCCCTTCGTCTCTGTGATTCCAGAGAGATCCTTTCGGAGACTTTCAAAATGCAGAGTCCAAAGCTCGTGATCCTCGAAACAGATGCTCTTTTTGAAGATGCAGGAGCGTTTCGTGATGAAAAGGCAAAGGCTACAAATGGTGTTGAAAAGATCTTTCCTTTGTTTCACTACCATATTTTTTATAAATCGTGGCTGCCGTCTTCTGTAAAAGCGAAAGACATGTATTATACTGATGCGGCAGTGTTTAAGGGATTTCTCGTAGAAACTATGGAACGTCCTTATGAAGGCGGAGATTACATGAGTGATGATGCGCCAAAGGCAAAGATTCCGGAAGAAAATGAGCACATCCTGAATGATATCAAGAAGCTTTGTGAGGAGAATGGGGCGGAGCTTTTGCTTGTATCTGCACCAAGTGCCACAAACTGGAACATGGGAAAACATAGCGCTGTAGAGAAATGGGCAGATAAAAAGAATGTGAAGTATCTGGATCTCAATAAAAAACTTGATGAGATCGGAATAGACTGGTCGAAAGACACCATGGATAACGGAAATCACGTTAATTTTGCGGGTTCAGTAAAGGTTATGGATTACCTTGGTGAATACCTTTCAAACGAATATGACCTTCCGGATCATAGAGACGACATAGGTTTTATGGACTGGAGACAAAATCTGGAAAAGGCGGTGCTGTACTCGTGATAAATCATTTTTTTGACTTTATGAGATCCGGGACAGGAGTGTCCTATGCGGTCTGGTATTATCCGGCACTGTTTCTGCCGCTTGTACTGCTTTTTTATCAGCTGATCCCGAGGACATTTCGTAGATACGTACTTCTCGTGGCAAATCTGCTTTTTTATGTGAGTTTCAGCGGCCTTTTGGTGATCTTTCCGTTTTTGGCATCAGGAATTTCTTTTGGCGCAGGACTTTTAATGGAGTCGATCTCGGGTAATAAGGAGATCAAGCGTAAAGAGCGGACCAAGAAGAAAAAACAGGTACTTGCGGCATCAATAGTTCTGCTGCTCCTGATACTCGTTATAATGAAATATGCTGACTTTGTAGGACTCACTATTGTGAGGATAAGTCAGGCGTTTCACGGAGGGTTCCATTGGAATCTCCTTGAACTTGCGGTTCCTGTGGGTATTTCTTATTTTACGCTGGAATCCATAGCGTATCTTACAGATGTGTTCAGAGAAGATATCGCGGCGGAGCACGATTTTATAAAGCTGCTCCTTTTTATGACTTTCTTCCCGAAGTTACTTGAGGGACCTATTTCCCGATATAACGAGATAGCGGACAGACTGTCTGCGGGAGAACCGGTAAGAGCGAATGATCTTGCGGTAGGCTATCAGAGGATACTTTGGGGCTTATTTAAGAAGCTCGTGATCGCGGATCACCTGGCACCTGCAGTTGATATTTTATTCCAAAATAATATTATGGACGGTTCGCTGTCTTTGGCGGCAGCGGTTCTCTTTACGCTTCAGGAATATATGGATTTCTCCGGTACTATAGACATCGTTATAGGAAGTGGCATGACGCTTGGAATCCATATGCATGAGAATTTCAGACAGCCTTTCTTTGCAAAAAATGCATCGGATTTCTGGAGACGCTGGCATATAACACTGGGAACGTTCTTTAAGGATTATATTTTTTATCCGGTAACGCTTTCAAAGCCTGTAATGAAATTTACAAAGAAGATACGTGACCGTTTTGGAAAATATGTCGGAAATCTGGCAGCACCGGCACTTGCATTGTTCCTCGTGTGGCTGTCAAACGGTCTCTGGCATGGACCGAGATGGACATACATTTTCTACGGAATGTATTACTTTGTACTGATCGAGCTTGAAAACATAGTTGAGGGACCGTTTCTTTTCCTTCTTGAGAAAATGAAGCTTAAAGAGACATCGGTTCCGGTCCGTGTATTCCGGTTCGTAAAGCTGTTTTTCCTTGTGATCATCGGAGAGATGTTCTTCCGTGCAGATACTTTTTCTGTGGGATTTGAGATGTTCAAACAGATATTTACAAATTTCCATTGGAATGTTCTTACGGACAATCTGGGACTTCTCGGTATGGATTTCTGGGATTACTGGACAGTTATAGTCGGTACTTTAGTCGTTATCATCATAAGCGTGCTGAAAGAGCGGGGATATCCGATCAGAGCGACATTAATGTCGAAACCGCTTGTAGTACGTATGCTTTTCTGGTATGCGTGCGTGTTTGTTATCGTGCTGTTTGGAGCATATGGAAACGGTTACGATGCAGCAGGCATGATATATGCAAAGTTTTAGTTATAATTTGCAAAATCTGTTATGTGAGCGAGCTGAATGCGAGTTAACAGTAAAAAATTCTAAATATGGGAGTAGGAAATGGAAAAGAATGTTTTGGAGTGGCTTGAGAAAGCGGGCCGCCTTACACCTGATAATATAGCTTACGAAGATGAGAATACAGCCATTACCTTTCGTCAGACTCTCGAGGAAGCGAGACGTATAGGAAGCCGTCTTGCAGAAAAGATCACTGATCCCGCTCCGATAGCGGTTATGATGGGCAGGACGGTTCATACGATAGTTTCATATTTGGCAGTAGTATACAGCGGACATGTTTATGCGCCTATTGATGTGACGCTTCCTGAGGATCGTGTGTGTAAGATTTTGGACACATTACAGCCATCCGCAGTGCTTACAGAGAATGAAAATCTGGAGACTGCATCGAAATATGCAGAAATAGCAAAGTGTCCGGTATTTGTACGGGAGGAACTTAACACAGGATTAACGGCATGGCCTGTTCTTAATAAGATCAGAATACGTATGACGGAAAATGAGCCGCTTTATATCATTTTCACTTCCGGATCCAGCGGACGTCCCAAGGGAGTTCTTACAAGCCATCATTCACTTATGTGTTATATCAGTGCGTATTCGCATATGATGGGGATCCGCAGAGAAGACAAGATAGGATGCCAGTCACCTCTTGATTATATTGCGGCTGTACGTGATATTTACGTGCCGCTTCTCACGGGTGCGTCAGATTATCTCCTTCCGAAAGAGTACTTCATGCAGCCGGATGAGCTCTTTAACCTCATGAATGAAAAAGAGATCACTACTATCGGTTGGAGCACGTCAGGACTGACAGTTCTTACAAAGCTCGGAGCATTTAAGGACACAGGGCTTAAGACTCTTAAAAAGATCTGTTTTTCAGGCTCTGTGATGCCGGGAAAGGTTCTGAGGATATGGCAGGAAAATCTGCCGGATGCTGTATTTGTCAATCAGTATGGTCCGACAGAGGCTACTGCGTCCTGTACCTATTATCGTGTAGATCATCAGGTTACTGATGATGAGATCCTGCCGATAGGTGTTCCTTATGATAATTACAATGTATTTTTATTAAAGGACAATGGTGAAGAGGCAGCAGTAGGAGAAGAAGGTGAGATCTGCGTAAGCGGACCTATTCTGGCACTCGGATATTACAGAGATCCGGAACGCACAGAGGCAGCGTTTGTGAGAAATCCGCTTGTTACTGAGTATCCTGACAGGATGTACAGAACAGGTGATATCGGAAAGTACAGAGAAGACGGCATACTGGAATTTCACGGCCGTCGTGACCGTCAGGTAAAGCATATGGGGCACAGAGTAGAACTCGACGAAATAGAGGCTGCTGCAGGGCAGGCAGCCGGTGTTGCAGAGTGCTCAGTGCTTTACGACCACGATAAAGAGATCATCTGGCTGTTTTATTCCGGAGAAATGGAAAAGAGAGACCTAGTACTGTTCCTTAGAACAGAGCTTCCCGGATTTATGATCCCACGAAAAGTGATAAAAAAGGAAGATCTTCCAAAACTTCCTAACGGAAAAACAGATTTATCTTCCCTTAAGAGCGAAGCAGGGATACAATAGTGATGCATCATTTTGTCAGCATAAAACTGACTTTATTTTAGGAGCCTTTTTGTCAACAGATGACAAAGCGTTAGCTTTGTTCAGATGTTGTTACAAAAACGGACATCCGACACTATTAGTTAGTTTACAACTGACGTTATTTTAGGAGGAATATTTACATGAGAGACAGAATACTTGAGATCCTTCAGGACCAGAGACCTGACATTGATTTTGAAAATGAGACAGAGCTTGTTTCCGGCGGTCTGCTGGAGTCTTTTGATATAGTATCTATCGTTTCTGAGCTTGATGATGAGTTTGATATCGAGATCACACCGAAGGAATTAAAGGCGGAGAACTTTGATTCTCTTGATGCGCTTACAAAGCTTGTAGAGAGCCTTTCAGAGGAATAAAGATGGATCGCAGAGAACCACAGACACCTTACTATGTTTTCAATTCTGATGTTTTTGCGCAGTCTGTACGAAAAGTGCAGGAGGCGCTGCCGGGTATTCCGCTGGTTTATTCTATTAAGGCAAATCCTTTTATACTTACAGGACCGCTTCCTTGCGAGATCACCAGGTTTGAAGTATGCAGCCCGGGAGAACTGTCTATTGTTGAGCGACTTCATATTCCGCCGGAAAAAGTATTATATTCCGGTGTTATGAAGGAACTTTCTGATATTCGTGAAGCTATACGATATGGCTCTGGTATACTCACGGCTGAAAGCATTTGTCATGTGGAGCTTTTAGAAAAGGGTGCTGAGTGTGAGAGCGTTTCGGGAAAACTGAACGTTATCCTTCGTTTTTCTGCAGGAAGTCAGTTTGGAATGAGTGAAGAGGATCTCTTAGAAATCCTTTCTCATAAAGAACACTATGAGCATCTGAATTTCATGGGACTTCACTATTTCTCGGGAACAGGAAAGACTCGTGGAAAGAAGATAGAGAAAGATCTTAAGGAAGTTCGTGAGATATTAGCTGTTCTTAAAGAAAAGACAGGATTTCAGCCCGAGATCGTAGAATACGGTGCAGGCTTTGCCGTTGAGTACTTTAATCCACCGCTTCAGGAAAAAGATGATCAGATCCTAACCGAAGCGGCTCCGATTCTCAGAGACTTTGCAGAGGAGTATCCGCTGAGTATCGAGATGGGAAGATATTTTGCCGCAACCTGTGGAGAGTATCACACGTCTGTCTGCGATATAAAGTCAAACAGAGGTGTGAATTACGTTATCCTTGACGGTGGTATGCATCAGGTAAACTATTTCGGCCAGATGATGGCTATGAAGATGCCGCCTGTAAGACAGGAGGTAAAGAGAGACGGAGAAGAGGTCTATACCCTTTGCGGAAGCCTCTGCACAACAGCAGACGTACTAGCCAGGGATATAAGCCTCTCACCGCTTGAAATCGGTGATGAGCTTGTATTTGAGAGAACAGGAGCATACTCAGCAATGGAAGCTCCGGCGCTCTTTTTGTCTCGCAGACTCCCGGAGCTTTGGCTTGATACGGGTTCGGAACTTAGGCTTATCCGTGATGCGGATGCTGCGGATCTAATCAATGTTCCGGCAGGGCTTTGAGTTGTTGGATCATTGTGACTGGGTGACGGAAGCGGAAAACAATGCTTTCCGCTTCCTGACTTTCGCTTGGCCAGGTGTGTGTTACTGGTTGCTCTCTTGGAGCTCGCTCCAGTAACAGATTTTGCCAATTAAATCGCCTTCAGCGATAGGCAAAATCTAATGGCTTTTCAAAGTTCTTGGACGTAAACAGCTAAAGCATACACTCTTACTAAGCTCACATCCGTTCACTAAGTGTTCGTAGCATCCGCAGCGTAGTGCTCCGGTTGCGTCTGAACAGTAACA
>CAMVTN010000101.1 GCA_947170415.1 uncultured Lachnospiraceae bacterium
GTCATGATAAATGGAGATACTGTAGGCAGTGACTATACGAAGACCGGAAGCGCCGGAGATATAAATATCGATGCATCAATGGGATCGGTAGAGATACACTATTAAAAATTTCTTTTCGCCTGTAAAAACTTGCGTTATAATATCGAAATAAACTGTTCACAAAGGCCGTCACAGTTGTGGCGGTCTTTGCTGTTTTCGAGAGGATTATAATAAATGAACCTATTTGACATAGTTGGTCCGGTGATGGTAGGACCGTCGAGTTCACATACGGCAGGCGCGGTAAGGATCGGTCTGGTCAGCCGAAAGCTGCTCGGAGAAGAAATAAAGGAAGCGCAGATACTTTTCCATGGATCATTTCTGGCAACAGGAAAGGGACATGGAACTGACCGCGCTATCGTAGCCGGCTTATTAAATATGAGCGTAGATGACGCAAGGATCCCGGAAAGCTTCAAGTATGCAGAGGATGCAGGCATGAAGGTGACTTTCGGTAGCATCGACCTTGGAGAAGATGCGCATCCGAATTCTGTACGACTGATCCTTACAGGAGAATCTGAGAGAAAGCTGGAGATCACTGCATCGAGCGTAGGCGGCGGACGTATCATGATAAATCAGCTGGACGGTCTCACGACTAATTTCAGTGGTGATTATCCTACACTTATCGTACATAATCTTGATCAGCCGGGGCACATCGCAGAGGTGACATCCATGCTCCAGCATAAGTCCGTAAATGTAGCTACCATGCAGCTTTATCGTTCACACAGAGGTGGAAGTGCCGTAATGGTGCTTGAGTGTGATCAGCCAGTTCCGGAAGAAGGCATCCAGTGGCTTAAAAATCTGGAGGGTATCGTGAAAGTTACCTATTACAGCGGAACAAACGGAGGACAGAAATGAACGTATCAGTTCTCTTGTTTGTGATGGAGATGATAGGCGTCATTGCCTTTGCAATCTCCGGTGTTTTCGTTGCAAAGTCACGGTACATGGATTATTTTGGCGCAGTTGTGCTCGGATGTGCCACAGCCTGCGGCGGAGGTGTCATTCGTGATCTGATCCTCGGTGTCACACCCCCTGCAATGTTTGAAGATCCGATCTATGTATTGGTTGCATTTATCACATCGACCCTGGTTTTTATCCTGGAATACAAAAAAAAGAAAATGCCTGCGGAGGACTCCTGGATACTGAATATAGCGGATAGCATCGGACTCGGAGTATTTGTGGTAGTAGGAGCGCAGGCAGCCATTGATCAGGGCTTCGGTGATAAGTTTTTCCTGTGTGTGTTTGTCGGCACATTAACAGGAGTCGGCGGAGGAATCCTTCGTGATGTCCTTGCCTGTCAGATGCCGATGGTCATGAGGAAGCACGTATATGCACTCGCAGCGATCCTCGGCGCGGTTATTTATTGTTTTATCATTCAGAGCGGATATAAAGTTGCAGCTTCACTTATCGGGATCATCGTTGTAGTACTGATACGGACACTGGCAGCTATCTACCGCTGGAATCTGCCGGCATTTAAGGAGTAAATTATGTTTCAGTCGTTGGAAATTATAATAAAAGAATCAGCAGAGAGAGGCGTTCCTTTCTGGAAGATAGTGCAGGAAGATGACTGCCGCGAGAGCAATATTTCACCTGAGGAATCTTTTGAAAAAATGCGCCGTATGTATCAGGCGATGGTAGAATCCGTAAAGTCCTATGATGCGAAACTCCGCTCTGCTAGCGGACTCGTGGGAACAGAAGGCGCAAAGGTCCATAAGAGAAGATGTGATGGAGAGCTCTTAGCCGGTGATCTCATCGGTGTGATCATGGAAAGAGCGCTCATGGTCGCAGAGTCTAATGCTTGTATGAAGCGTATCGTAGCTGCGCCGACAGCCGGTTCCTGCGGTGTGGTTCCTGCGGTTCTGACTGCGGTACAGGAGGAAAAGGGCTATTCAGAAGAAAAGATGGTGGAAGCACTGTATGTAGTTGCTGGGATAGGCGGAGTGATAGCCGAGAGAGCGTCCCTTGCAGGAGCAGAGGGTGGATGCCAGGCAGAGATCGGTTCCGCATCGGCAATGGCAGCGGGTGGCCTCGCATATCTGCAGGGAGCGGATGCCGAGGTTATCTCACATGCAGCAGTGCTGGCACTTAAGGGATTACTGGGTCTCGCGTGTGATCCGGTAGCAGGGCTCGTGGAAGTGCCCTGCGTAAAGAGAAATGTCATTGGTGCTGTAAACGCAGTGACGAGCGCTGATATGGCTATGTCCGGAATACTCAGCAAGATCCCGCCGGATCAGGTTATAGATGCAATGAAGTCTATCGGCAGAAATATGCCTGCGGAAGTAAGAGAAACAGGCCGAGGCGGCCTGGCGGCAACACCGGAGGGAATTGAAATTTCTAAGAGGATACAGATGTAATATTGACGTCACGTCATCAGTCGCATTACAACTGCTCGAAATAATATGAAAGTCAGGTGTAAATATTTAACAATTCCAAATGAGGGGAATATAAAACGTCGGTCCTTGCACCGCGTATTTGGCGGTGCTAGTACCGCTACGTTTTATCTTTCAGCGAGAGCGTCCCGAATTGGAATGTTCAATATTTACAACGTGACTTGAAAAAATTATTTCATAACACTCTTAAATGTTGTGCGGATCTCTTTTTCTTTACCAAGTACCAGCACGCGGTTTCCCGGCTTAAAGGGACGAGTGGGATCGATGGTCATATCCAGTGAGTCGCCGGTTTTCAGGGCGAGGATACTTACGTGGTATTTCTGTCGTACATTCAGTTCGATAAGGTTTTTACCGATCCACTTTTCGGGAACGGTGAGCTCGTAGATGGCGTAATCGTCGCTAAGGCGGATATAATCAAATACATTTGTGGAACTGTAGGTAATAGCAGTCCATTCAGCAAGCTGACGGTCGGGATAAACGACTTCGTCAGCTCCTATTTTTTTAAGGAGCTTTGCCTGAGCATCGCTGTTTGCAAGAGAGATGACTGTAGAAGCACCGAGGTCCTTGAGGAGAGCCGTTGTTTCAAGTGATGCTTCGAAATTCTCTCCAATAGCTACTACACAAATATCATAATTTTCCGGTCCGAGAGAGCGGATAAATTCTTCGTTAGTTGAGTCGCCGATGATCGCGCTGGTTACAAAAGGCATGATCTCATTAATATCATTTTCGTCGATATCAACTACCATGACTTCGTTGTCCAGTTCCATCATTTTTCGTGCTGCGTATTTTCCAAAGGTTCCAAGACCTGCGATAAGTACGGATTTCATATTTTCTTTCCCTTCTAGTTAGCCTACATTTATATTTTCGACAGGCATTTTTGAAATATTCTGTACACGGCTTGCGTGTGATGCGTAAACCAGTGTCAGTGGGCCGACACGTCCGAGATACATGAGGATCACGAGGACGGTACGTGAGACCATTCCAAGCCCCGGTGTGAGGCCGAGTGTCAGACCGACAGTTCCGATAGCCGAGGCGGATTCGAAGAGACTCCGGCTTAAGGAAACGTGATCTGCGACGCTTATGATGCAGCCTCCTACAGAAAAGAGGGTCACATACATAAGAAAGATAGTGGATGCATAGCGGACAGTGCTGTCAGTTATGCGCCGTCCAAGGATCTCGATGTTTTCCTTTTTAGCAAACGAAGCGATCATGCCGAGTAAGAGGACGGCTATTGTTGTAGTTTTCAGACCGCCGGCGGTTGATCCGGGACTTCCGCCTATCAGCATGAGTACCATCATGATAGCGCGAGACACCGGTGTCATGGCGGAGAGATCAACGGTATTAAATCCTGCGGTTCTGGGCGTTACAGCCTGAAAGATCGAAGCATAGATACGCTCAGAGAGAGTCAGATCTCCCCATGTTGTCCGTGTAAATTCATAGCAGAAATAAAAAATAGCGGGCAGGATGATGAGAAGCGCGGATGTCAGGATCGCAAGTTTGCTCTGAAGGTGATACTTACGGAATTTCAGCTTGTGCTTCATAACATCGTCCCATGTCAGGAAACCAATACCGCCGATGATGATAAGCAGCATGATGACTATATTTATCATCGGGTCAAAAGCACAGGTTGTTAAGGAGCTATAGTTTTCTCTCGTACCGAAGAGGTCAAAGCCTGCATTACAGAAAGCGGAGATCGAGTGAAAGATCGCATACCAGATGCCCTTAAGACCGAAATTTGAGATAAAGAAAGGCATCATCAGGACAGCAGCGATTGCCTCTATGACAAGAACAGCCTTAAGGATAAAACCTGTGAGGCGTATAATACCTCCAATCTGAGGTGCAGATATGGAGTTTTTCATAAGGATACGGTGAAAAAGTCCGATCTTTCTGCCGGAGATGATGGCAAATAGGATGGTTACAGTGATAAAGCCCATGCCGCCGATCTGTATCATCGTGAGGATCACTGCCTGACCGAACCATGTCCAGGTGGTAGCGGTGTCCTTCACGACAAGCCCCACTACGCAGGTAGCGCTGACAGCCGTGAAAAGAGTGTCTCTGAAATCGGCGCATCCCGGAGCATATGTTGCAAATGGAAGCATGAGGAGCAGTGCTCCGGTTAAGATTACAAGTGCAAAACTCAGTAAGATTAAGATTTCCGGCGAAAGCCGGTGGATTTTTGTAAACATAGATAATGTTCCTTTATAAATATTGAAACGCTGAAAATGTCCGTATTTCCGTTACGGTTCAAACGTAAACGGAGCATTTACTGCGGAGTTTACGACCAATAACGTTGAATAGCCATTGGATTTTGCTCATCGCCGTAGGCGATTTAATTGGCAAAATCACGTTACGTGAGCGAGCTGTAAGCGAGTGAACAGTAGCGTATTTCCTTTGAAATCATACCATAAAGCCGGCATAAAATACACACAGGGAGCGGGAATGTGTTATGCTTGGAGGGATGTAATAAACAAAGTAAAAAAAAGAGGTTAAAATGAAGAAAAAAGGTTTATCTATAATAGCAATTACGCTGGCTGCGGTGATGATGCTCACAGCCTGCGGTAATTATTCTACGAAGACAGAGCAGGTAACGGAGAGTACTGCGGAAACAGAGTCATCTGAAGATGTGATAGTAGCGTCAGAGGCAGAAAGCGAAGCGTCAGAGAGCGTGGAAGAGCCTTCAACCGAGATAGCTTCTACGGAAGAAAGCTCTACAGAGGAAGCATCCACTGAGGCAGCTTCTACAGAAGAAAGTTCAACAGAAGAAAGCTCAACAGAAGCGGCATCTACGGAAGCTTCGACAGAGGATACGATCGTGACCGGCGGACATATCGTAGTACTCGACCCCGGACATCAGAGACAGGGTGACAGCGCGAAGGAACCAAATGGTCCCGGCTCATCCACGATGAAAGCCAGAGTGACCGGAGGTACAACAGGACGAACAACCGGAGTGCATGAGTATGAACTGACACTGGACATTGGACTGCAGCTTCGTGATGAACTTGAAGGCCGTGGCTACACAGTTTATATGACTCGTGAAACCCATGACGTAAATATCAGCAATAAAGAGCGTGCAGAATTTGCTGCAGAAAAGAATGCGGATATAGTTGTACGCATCCATGCAAACGGGTCAGAATCATCATCAACTAACGGAGCGCTGGCTCTTGCTCCTTCATCATCAAATCCATATGTAGCAAACCTTGCAAGCGAAAGTCAGCGCCTCAGCAAAGCTGTACTTAACGCATATTGTGACGCAACAGGGATGAAAAATCTCGGCGTACAGGCAAATGATACCATGACAGGAATCAACTGGTGTACAATGCCCGTCACGATCATTGAGATGGGCTTCATGACAAATGCCGGTGATGATACCAATATGCAGGACGCCACCTATCAGGCAAAAATGGTTCAGGGCATGGCAAATGGTATTGATGCGTATTTTAATTGATATAGTGTCGTGCAGAACAGATAGTTATTTCCGGTCACGGCTCGAAATTTTTGGAAAGCACTTATTACTGTAAAAATCAAAAACGTGAGTTTCGGGCGTATAGTTATCTCTTGGAACAAGACAAGAGATAACTATACGAACGGAACGTAAATATGTGAAAGAATTTATGGAGGAGAGAAATGAAGGAAAGACTAATGTTTGCATCAGATTACATGGAGGGCGCACACCCTGCGATAATGGAGCGCCTCATGGAAACAAATATGCAGAGTACACCGGGATACGGCACAGACGAATATTCTGAAAATGCACGTGAGCTTATCCGTAAAGCGTGCGGTTGTCCGGATGCACTGGTATATTTCCTGATCGGTGGAACACAGACAAATGCCACAGTAATAGACAGTGTTCTCCATAGATACGAGGGAGTTCTCGCAGCAGATACCGGTCATGTAGCAGTGCATGAAGCCGGCGCGATCGAATTTACCGGACATAAAGTACTCACCATTCAGGGGACAGCTGGAAAGATCAGCGCAGCAGATGTAAAAAAATATGTCGATGACTACTATGCTGATGGTAGTTATGAGCATATGGTAAAGCCAGGAATGGTCTACATTTCACAGCCTACAGAATACGGAACAATGTATTCGCTGGAAGAACTCACTGCATTGTCAGAAGTATGCCATAGCGCTGAAATACCGCTTTATGTAGACGGCGCAAGACTCGCATACGCGCTTGCATGCCCGTCAAACGATGTCACACTGAAAGATCTGGCAAGGCTCGCAGACGTATTCTACATCGGCGGAACAAAGTGTGGATGCCTCTTCGGTGAAGCAGTAGTAGTGCCTGATCCGGAACTGATCCCACATTTTTTCTCTCTTATAAAACAGCACGGAGCACTTCTCGCAAAAGGAAGACTCTCAGGAATCCAGTTTGAGACATTGTTTAAAGACGGTTTATATGAAAAGCTCGGAGAGCCTGCAATAAAAGCAGCAGAAAAGATCCGCGCAGTCCTCAAGGACAATGGATATAAATTCTATCTGGAAAATCCAACCAACCAGATATTGATCGTACTCGAAAACAAAAGAGTAGAAGAACTCAAAAAAGACGTAGAGCTTGGATTCTGGGAAAAATACGACGACACCCACACAGTAATGCGAATAGCTACCTCTTGGGCAACTACAGATGAAAAGGCTGACAAGTTAATAGATCTGCTGAAAAAATAAGTAAAAAAATTCTGCGAACTGTTTGGGCCGCTTTTGCGGCGAGGGTTCGCAGAATTTTCTTTATATGATGAAAAATATTTTATTCGCGTATTTCCATTTTAGCGATCTTTGTACTGTAGATCCTCTTTATAAAGAAGAGGGAGAAAGAAATAGCTACGATCTCTGCAATGTCATATGACCACCATACATTCTGCAGTACACCGGAAAGGGACAGCAGATATGCGGCAGGAAGCAGGACTACGAGCTGACGGATAAAGGATATTATCAGAGAGTAAATACCGTTTCCGAGCGCCTGGAAAAGTGAACCGCAGATAATGCTGACTGCCGCAAATGGGAAGCTCAGGCATATGATCCTCAGTGCTGGGATACCGATCGCGAGCATATCATCGGATGCATTAAAGAGCGACAGGAAAAATCCCGGAAGTGTAAGGAACAGTGCGGATCCGAAGGTCAGTATCACTATCGCATATATAAGACCCTGACGGAAAGCTTTGTCCATGCGTGACCGTTTTCCTGCACCGAAGTTGTACGCAATGATCGGCACCATTCCGTTATTCAGACCAAAGACCGGCATAAAGATAAAACTGTTTATCTTGAAATAAACACCGAAAACAGCTGTTGCAGTGGTCGTGAACGAAATAAGGATACGGTTCATTCCGTAGGTCATCACAGAACCAATGGCCTGCATGAAGATAGACGGGATACCAACTGTAAATATTTCTTTGATAACAGCGATATCCGGACGGAATCCCTTTGCATTAAAATGAATTTCCTTATTTATCGTGAGGTTGAATATAAGTGCAAGGATACCGGCAACAGTCTGTCCGAAGATCGTCGCAATGGCAGCTCCGCGAACTCCGAGAGCCGGGGCACCGTAGAGACCAAAGATCAGGATAGGATCCATGATGATATTTATGACAGCACCGACAGTCTGTGTGATCATGGTAAAAATGGTCTTACCGGTTGCCTGCATCAGTCGCTCAAGGCTTATCTGGAAAAAGAGGAAGATAGAGCATCGGCAAATGATGGACATATACTGGATACCGTATTCAACGATCTCTGTATCGGTTGTCTGAGAGCGCATGAAAAATTCCGGAAGCGTCATACCTACG
>CAMVTN010000102.1 GCA_947170415.1 uncultured Lachnospiraceae bacterium
GATGCTCATGCTCGTCCTCATCATGATCGTGGTGATGATGATGCTCATGCTCGTCATGAGGCTGTGCCATGATCTCAGCGATCAGGGAATCAACAAGTGTGTGACCCTTTTCCATGGCAGCGATTATCTGATCACCTGTGATATCTTCCCACGGAGTAGTAATGATAACAGATTCTTTATTATGTTCACGGATAAGCTCTGTAAGCTCATCAAGCTTCTCCTGCTTAAGGTTCTGAGAACGGCTGATGATAACAGTTCCTGCTGTCTCAACCTGATTATTGAAGAACTCACCGAAGTTCTTCATATACATCTTTGCCTTGGTTCCGTCTACTACTGTAACCATGCTGTTGATCTTGAGTTCTGCTCCGTCCTCAGAGTTTTCAACTGCACGAGCAACGTCAGAAAGCTTTCCAACACCTGAAGGCTCGATGATGATACGGTCAGGATGGTACTGATCTACCACTTCCTTAAGTGCCTTTCCGAAATCACCTACAAGAGAGCAGCAGATGCATCCGGAATTCATCTCAGTAACATTGATCCCTGCATCCTTGAGGAATCCTCCATCGATACCGATCTCACCAAACTCGTTTTCTATAAGTACAACTTTTTGTCCAGCGAAGGACTCAGCTATAAGTTTTTTGATAAGAGTTGTCTTTCCGGCTCCAAGGAAACCGGAAATAATATCTACCTTTGTCATTACATTTCCTCACATTCTGCCTGAAAAAACTCAGGCAAACTACCGGTCCGGCCTTTATTTCTCAGCCAGGATCTCATCCATAAGTGCATATATATCATCTCTTCCTGCTTTTGATTTTGCAGAAAAAGGAATGATCGTAAGTGTTTCATCTGCTCCCAGATCCGCACGGAGACGACTGTCAGCCTTTCTAAGTTCTGTTTTATTGAGCTTATCAGACTTCGTAGCTATGACGATCGGACGGAATCCTGCACTGCGGATCCAATTATACATCATCATGTCATCTTCCGACGGCTTTCTCCTGATGTCCAGCAATAAAAAGATCGCCTTTAATGTGGGAGTATCATTGAAATATCCCTCAATCATCGGTCCCCATGAAGAACGGAAATTTATCTTTACTTTTGCATATCCGTAACCCGGGAGGTCCACCAGATAAAACTCATTATTTATGTGATAAAAGTTGATCGTCTGGGTCTTTCCCGGTACTTCCGACACCCTTGCATAGTTTTTTCTATTCATAAGGGCATTGATAAGCGAGGATTTTCCCACATTACTTCTGCCTGCAAAAGCAATCTCCGGCTGTCCTGTTCGCGGAAGTTTTTTTGTTGTTACGCCAACTACTGTTTCCAGGTCAACTGTCTTGATTACCATAAATCATTTCCTTTCCGGTTATGTGTGAACAATTACCTTTTTGGCATCTTTACGATGGCAAAATTCAGAACCTCTGCCATCTCTTTCACGCATTTTATATCCATGCCACCGGTGATCTCATCTGATATTTCCAGGAGATCCGGTCTGTTCTTTTCCGGTATGAGTACCGTCTTCATACCTGCATTTTTCGCAGCCAGGAGTTTTTCCTTGAGTCCTCCGATAGGAAGTACCCTTCCTCTCAGAGTTATCTCTCCGGTCATGGCAATATCCGCTCTAACCTTGCTGCAGGTCACCGCGCTGAAAAGAGCCGTCGCCATAGTGACACCTGCCGACGGTCCATCCTTCGGGACAGCTCCCTCCGGAATGTGCAGATGAAAATCATGCTTATGGAAGTAATCTGTCTTTACCCCATAATCCGAGCATATCGATCTGACATAAGAAAGTGCCGCCTGTGCTGACTCTTTCATTACATCCCCAAGCTGTCCGGTAAGCATCATACTGCCCTTTCCGGGCATGGTGTTTACTTCGATTTCCAACGTAACTCCGCCAACGGCAGTCCACGCAAGACCTCGAACAATTCCCACAGCATCCGTACCTGCCTTATCTTCCGGAAGATACTTTGCCTTTCCTAAATAAGACTCCAGATTTTTAGGTGATACACTGACAGATTTTTTCTCACCGGTATATACGATCCGCGCGGTTTTTCTGCAGATCTCTCCTATACGGCGTTCCAGTGACCTGACTCCGGCTTCTCTGGTATAGGACTCTATTATCCCACGTATAGCCGCGTCTGAGATCTTTAGATTAGATGCCTTTAACCCATTCTTCTTAATCTGCTTCTTTATCAGATGATCTTTAGCTATATGAAACTTTTCATTATCCGTATAACTGGAAACCTCAACGACCTCCATACGGTCAAGGAGAGGCGCCGGTATACTCTGTGTCGTATTAGCCGTAGCTATAAAGAGAACATCAGACAGATCTATCGGTATCTCAATATAGTGATCTCTGAAAAATTTATTCTGCTCAGAATCAAGTACCTCAAGGAGAGCAGATGCTGTCGCACCCTGATACTCAGAGCTGACCTTATCTACTTCATCAAGAAGGACCAGCGGATTGCTGACTCCCGCATGCTGAAGTCCTGACGCTATCACTCCAGGCATAGCTCCTACATAGGTCTTTCTATGTCCACGGATCTCCGCTTCATCCCTGACACCGCCAAGGGCTATACGGATATACTTACGTCCCAAAGCCTTTGCAATAGACTTTGCTATACTTGTCTTTCCTGTTCCCGGAGGTCCCACCAGAAGTATTATAGGACTCTGTCCGCTTTCTGTCAGATTTTTGACTGCCAGAAATTCGAGCATACGCTCCTTGACCTTTTCGAGACCATAATGATCCTTCTCAAGGATATCCTTCGCGTGGTCAAGAGATTTATTTTCAACAGACTTTTTATTCCACGGCATCTCCAGTAAGGTCTCTATATAAAGCTGTTCTACGCCGCTCTCTGACGAACCTGACGGAGTATTTCTAAATCTGTCGATTTCCTTACTGATACGCTGCTTTACTTCATCAGATGCATCGAGCTTCTGACATTCTCTGTCATACTTATCCGCTTCATCCTCAGCGCTCTTCTCACCAAGTTCTTCACGGATATACTGCATCTGCTGCCTCAGAATATAGTCCTTGTGGTCCTCATCGACCTTACCCTGAACCTTTTCTGCGAGCTCGCTTCTGATCCTGGCAACTTCTACTTCCTGTCTGAGAATTTCCTTTACTTTCTCATATCTCTCGGAGCAGGGAACAGCCTCCAGGACCATCTGCTTCTTATCATATTCCAGAGGCATGTTGGCGATAACTGCATCCATCAGCTCAGACAGAACCTTTATCTCTTCAAACTGCTTACCGAATGCCTTACCTACCCTCGGGAAGAAACTGATAAACTCTGCAAAAAGCTCCTCGATATCGCGGCGCATGGCTTCTGCCTTTACATCCTCAACATCATTCACTTCCGCTTCAGTAAAAGTCTTTACCTCTACGACCCTGTACTTTTCTTCCTCTGCAAATTTAATGAGGCGGCCACGCTCCAGTGTCTCGATCATGATACGGACCACGTGTCCCGGCATCTTTATTACCTGACGTATCTTTGCCAGCGTGCCGATCTGATGCAGATCATCTTCTTTTAATTCAGCCTCATCCTTCTCTTCTTCCTCAGTCTTAACTGTTGCAAGAAAGATCTCCTGAGCATCCAGCATAGCTGCGTTGACAGCAGCAACTGATCTCTCATCATCCAGATCAAAATGGATAAGGACATTCGGAAGGATTGACATTCCGCTTAGGATCACGCATGGAACTTTTCTGATAATCTCAATTTCATTTTTTTCCATATTGTCTCCGCTTCCTGTTTATTTTTGATGAGTATGTTATAACAAAACGGCAGGATGAAGTACACGCCTCCTTCCTGCCGTTAAACATCAAGCTAAACTCTCGCCAGCTTTTCTGACTTTTTTCTTTGCGGGTTTCTTTGCCTGTCTCTCACTCTGCTCATAGTGAACGAGTAACGGATTGCTGACACCTTCAACCGCTTCTTTTGTAACGATAACTTCGCTTATCGACTCATCTGACGGAACACTGTACATAACATCCATCATTGTTGATTCGAGAATAGAACGAAGTCCTCTCGCACCTGTCTTGCGCGCAAGAGCCTTATCTGCGATCGCCTCAACCGCACCTGTTTCAAAGGTGAGCTTTACATCATCGAGACTAAGAAGCTTTACATACTGCTTTGTAATAGCATTCTTGGGCTCGGTAAGGATGCGGACCAGATCAGCTCTCTCAAGGTTATCCAGTGCAACAGTTACCGGGAGACGTCCTACAAGCTCCGGGATAAGACCAAACTTTGTAAGATCACCGGGAAGAACCTTGTGGAACACAGCTCCGATATTGTCCTCGCGCTTCTTGCCGATCTCAGCATTGAAACCGATAGACTTCTGGTCGAGTCTGGTCTCAACGATCTTGTCGAGTCCCTCGAACGCACCACCGCAAACAAAGAGAATATTTGTAGTATCAATCTGAATAAGTTCCTGATGAGGATGCTTTCTTCCGCCCTGCGGAGGAACAGAAGCAACCGTTCCCTCAAGGATCTTCAGCAATGCCTGCTGAACTCCTTCACCTGATACATCACGGGTAATGGAAACATTCTCACCCTTACGTGTGATCTTGTCGATCTCATCAATATAGATAATACCAACCTGCGCACGCTCTATATCATAATCAGCAGCCTGTATCAGCTTGAGAAGGATGTTCTCAACATCTTCACCAACATAACCGGCTTCTGTAAGACTTGTCGCATCAGCAATAGCAAACGGTACGTTAAGCACCTTTGCAAGTGTCTGTGCTAAAAGAGTTTTACCTGAACCTGTAGGACCAAGCATCAGGATATTACTCTTCTGAAGCTCGACCTCATTGTCCTTCGGTGCCATGATCCTCTTATAGTGATTGTAAACTGCCACAGAAAGAACCTTCTTTGCTTCTTCCTGACCTACTACATACTGGTCAAGGAAATCATGAAGTTCTCTGGGCTTTAACAGATTGATCTGTGAATCATTTGAAAGGATAGGACTTTCGTCCATCTCTTCCTCTATGATGTCAGCACAGATTGCAATACACTCATCACAAATATAAGCTCCGTTAGGGCCTGCGATCAGCTTTCTAACCTGATCCTGCGTTTTATTGCAGAAAGAGCATCTGATCTTTCCATCTCCGTTTTTTGCCATATTCCCTCACTTGCTTCTTACATTACCTGTATCATTCAAACCCAAACAGTAAATGTAAATTTATTTCTGCTTCTCAGCAGCCTCTTCGGCAGCTCTACGGCTGATAACGATACTATCGATCAGACCATATTCCTTTGCCTCATCCGCTGTCATCCAGTTATCACGCTCTGTATCCTGTGCGACAGTTTCAAACGGCTTACCGGTATTTTCGGAAAGGATCCTGTTCAGCTTTTCCTTAGTCTTAAGGATCTGTCTTGCAGTGATCTCGATCTCTGTTGCCTGACCTCTTGCTCCGCCTGACGGCTGATGGATCATGATCTCGGCATTAGGAAGTGCGAGACGCTTGCCCTTTGCACCACCGGCAAGAAGAAAGGCTCCCATTGATGCAGCCATTCCGATACAAATAGTGGATACATCGCACTTGATATAGTTCATTGTATCGTAGATAGCCATGCCGGCTGTTACAGATCCGCCCGGACTATTGATATAAAAATGAATGTCTTTTTCCGGATCTTCTGCTTCAAGGAAAAGCATCTGGGCAACAACAAGACCTGCAGTCTGATCGTTAACCTCATCTCCAAGGAAAATAATACGTTCCTTCAACAGACGGGAATAAATATCAAATGCCCGTTCGCCTCTATTGGTTGTTTCTATGACGGTCGGTACTAACATTTCTCAACACACCTTTCTCATTATTTGCACTCTTACAGCAACTGTATAATGGACGATCCATTATACAGTCACACATCGTACCAGGTGGTTATAGTAAACGCAAAAATTGCGTTTACTATAATGCTGATGCGACAGGATGCACAGAGAAAGCCGCTTTGCGGCTACGCATCCTGCGCGAATGTGAACGAATTAAATTCGTTCACTAATTTACTCAGCAGACTTCTCAGGTGCTGTCTCCTTAGCCTCTGCTACGATCAGATCAACAGCCTTCTGGATAGCGATATCTGTTCTGATATTCTTTGCTTCCTTATCTCCTACGAGATCCTTAAGCTTGTCGATTTCCATCTTATACTGGTCAGCCATCTTCTGAAGCTCGTTGTTGTACTCTTCATCAGTAGCCTCAAGCTTCTCTGCAGCAACAACTGCCTCGAGAACGAGACGGCTGTGGATGTTCTTAACAGCCTGATCCTTCATCTGATCTCTGAGTCTGTCAACTGTCATACCTGTGTACTGAAGGTACATGTCGAGTGAAAGACCCTGAGAAGAAAGTCTCATAGCATAGTTCTGAAGAAGCTGATCTGCCCCTGTCTCGAGCATTGCATCCGGGATGTCCATCTTGGAATCATCGATGATAGCCTGGATAAGCTGATCTTCCTTAGCAGCCTTAGCGTTGTTCTCCTTACGCTCAGCGATCTTCTTCTTTGTATCTTCCTTGAACTCGGCAAGAGTCTCGAACTCGGAAACGTCTGAAGCGAACTCATCGTTAAGCTCCGGAAGCTCCTTCTCCTTGATACCCTTAACTGTTACCTTAAATGTAGCAGCCTTGCCTGCAAGAGACTTCTCCTGATAATCCTCAGGGAATGTAACATTTACTTCTGTCTCATCGCCTGCGTTCTTGCCAATCAGCTGATCTTCGAATGTATCGATGAAGGAATGAGAACCGATCTCAAGGTCATAGTTCTCGCCCTTTCCGCCTTCGAATGCCTCACCGTCAACAAATCCCTCGAAGTCGATAGTAGCGATATCCTTCTCCTGGATAGCACGACCTTCAACGTCTACCATACGGGAATTGTTCTGTCTCTGTCTCTCGATCTCTGCGTCAACTTCCTCATCTGTTACAGAAGTATCTACAGCATCGCACTTAACGCCCTTGTACTTACCAAGCTCAACCTCAGGCTTAAGAGCAACCTCTGCTGTGAAGATGAAAGGCTTTCCGCTCTCGATCTGTGTAACATCGATCTTAGGACGGGAAACGATATCGAGCTCTGTATGCTCCTCAACAGCCTTCTGATATGCTTCAGGAATCAGGTCGTTGGCCGCATCTTCAAAGAATACTCCCTTGCCGTACATCTTCTCGATCAGGGCACGGGGTGCCTTACCCTTACGGAATCCCGGAACAGAAATCTTTCCTCTGTTCTTCAGATATGCCTGCTGAACAGCCTTTTCAAAATCCTCTGCAGCTGCCTCGATGGTAAGCTTTGCCATGTTGTGGTCCAGTTTTTCAACCTGTAAACTCATTTTAATTCCTAACCTCCAGTTTAAAATATAGAAAAATGAGTCGCGTATTTCGCGATTCGATGCGCGACTCATGATATCAGCGCGCACTATCAGTCATAACCAAGGTAGTATAACACAGCAGAAATCAAATATCCAGTTAAAAAACTGTAAACAACATATACATTTTTCACAATTTTATCTGACTAAATACAGGCATTAATACTGAATCTGTGCCAGTATCTCATCTGCTTTCTCCTGTCCGAGAAGCTGCGCACAATTTGCTGCTGCAAACTCTATGGATGCGCCCATACCTCTTGATGTCACAAATCTTCCGTCTGTGACAGCTTTTTCCTCAGGATGATACTCTGCTCCCTCGAGGAACTTCTCATTTCCGGGATAACAGGTTGCCTTCTTTCCGTTAAGGAATCCCAACTTTCCGATAACTCTCGGCGCCGCGCAGATAGCAGAGATAAATTTTTCCGCCTTATTTGCTTTTATAAGGATGTCTCTGAGCTTATCGCTCTGCTCCAGATTCTCTGTTCCGACTCCGCCGCCCGGCAGGATGAACATATCAACATCATCATACTTAAGCTCGTTCATCATCATGTCAGCTTCTATAGGAATACCGTGAGAGCCCATGATCTCCGTGCTGTCCATTATCGAAACAGTGATGAGATCAACACCTGCACGTCTTAAGAAATCTACCGTGGTAAGACCCTCGATTTCTTCAAATCCGTCCGCAAGAAATACTACTGCCTTTTTTTCCATGATAACCCTCCTCGAAAAACGATAGTTTATAACTTCCAGTTTTCATCTGTTGCCATGACTGCATTTTTGTATCTGCGGTCAAAGGAAACATCCTCTCCGAACCATTCCGGTCC
>CAMVTN010000103.1 GCA_947170415.1 uncultured Lachnospiraceae bacterium
CGATAATGACAGATGAGAATTACAAAGAACTTAGAGAAAAACTGGGATTAAATGCTGATAGCAGGGTTCTTTGCTTCTCTACGGAAGGTGATACGGATCCGGAACGCTATCGTGAGATAGTATGGGACGGTGCGTGGGCGCGATAAAGAGAAAAAGCGTTTTTGGAACTTTACATCATTTGAATGGAGGAGAAAAATGGGTCTTGATTACGAAGCTATAAAGGTAAAGGCAGAAGGCTATAAAGCTGATATGGCAGCTTTCTTACGTGAACTCATTGCGATTCCCAGTGAAAGCTGTGAGGAAGAAAAGGTCGTTAAACACATCGAAGCAAAGATGAAAGAACTTGACTTTGATAAGGTTGAGATCGATGGACTCGGAAATGTCATTGGCTGGATCGGAGATGGAGAAAAGATAATCGCTCTTGATAGTCATATCGACACAGTAGGAATCGGAAATCGGGACAACTGGACAGACGATCCGTATACAGGATGGGAAGATGATGATGTGATCTATGGACGAGGCGGATCAGATCAGACAGGGGGACTTGTTTCATCTGTATATGCGGCAAAGATGATGAAAGATATGGATCTTGTACCAAAGGGGTATAAGGTCATGGTAGTCGGTTCGATCATGGAAGAAGATTGTGATGGACTTTGCTGGCAGTATATCGTAGAGAAAGATGGTATCCGTCCGGAATTTGTCATTTCTACAGAGCCAACTGATGGAGGAATTTACAGAGGGCAGAGAGGTCGTATGGAGATCCGTGTGGACGTGAGAGGTGTCAGCTGTCACGGTTCAGCTCCGGAACGCGGTGATAATGCTATCTATAAGATGGCGGATATCATACAGGAGGTTCGGGCTCTTAATAATAATGGCTGCGATGAATCAACAGAGATCCGTGGTCTGGTTAAAATGCTGGATCCAAAGTACAACCCTGATCATTATGAAGATGCGAGATTCCTTGGCCGAGGTACCTGCACCGTGTCTCAGGTATTTTATACATCACCAAGCCGCTGTGCGGTTGCAGATTCCTGCAGTATCTCGATCGACCGCAGAATGACAGCAGGAGAGACATGGGAATCATGCCTTGATGAGATCAGAAATCTTCCGGCTGTGAAGAAATACGGTGATGATGTAAAGGTTTCTATGTATATGTATGACCGTCCGTCATGGAAGGAAACGGTATACGAGACAGAAGCTTACTTCCCGACATGGATAAATGGAGAGAATGAGCCTCACGTAAAGGCTCTGGTAGATGCGCATAAGGCACTTTTCGGTGAGCACAGGATGGGCCCTGACAGTCAGAAAGCACTGCGTGATCGTCCGTTGACGGATAAGTGGACTTTCTCCACAAATGGTGTTGCAATACAGGGTCGTCATGGAATCCCTTGCGTAGGTTTTGGACCGGGTGCAGAAAATCAGGCTCACGCACCGAATGAGATCACATGGAAGCAGGATCTCGTCAGATGTGCAGCAGAATATGTAGCAGCTTTGAATCTTTATGCTGATCGATAAGGATGAACTGTAAGTGAAGGAGAGAGAAAACATGAGTGCAAATATTCAGGAATATATCGACAGATTAAATAAACTTGATTTCAAAAAAATGTACAATGGAAGTTTCTTTAAGACATGGGAAAAGACAGATGACGAGCTTCATGCAGTATTTACTGTGGCAGATGCCCTTAGGAACTTAAGAGAAAATAATATCTCCACACGTATCTTTGATTCAGGTCTCGGGATCAGTATCTTCCGTGACAATTCCACAAGAACAAGATTTTCCTTTGCTTCAGCCTGCAACATGCTGGGACTCGCAGTACAGGATATGGATGAAAAAAAGAGTCAGATCGCGCATGGAGAAACAGTAAGAGAAACTGCAAATATGATCTCCTTTATGGCAGATGTAATTGGTATCCGTGACGATATGTATATAGGAAAAGGTCTGAAATATATGCATGACGTTGATGACGCGGTGACAGAGGGCTATAAGGACGGAATACTGGAGCAGAGACCGACACTGGTGGATCTGCAGGATGATGTGGATCATCCGACTCAGCTCATGGCAGATACACTTCACTGTATCCATGAATTTGGCGGTGTAGAAAATCTCAAGGGTAAGAAGATCGCCATGTCGTGGGCATATTCACCGAGCTATGGAAAACCGCTGTCTGTTCCTCAGGGTGCAATAGGTCTTTTCACAAGACTTGGCTGTGAAGTTGTGCTGGCTCATCCGGAAGGCTATGAGGTCATGCCTGAAGTAGAAGAGATCGCAAAGAAGCAGGCAGAAGCATACGGCGGAAGCTTCAGGAAGACAAATAACATGGCGGAAGCATTTAAGGACGCCGACATAGTTTATCCGAAGAGCTGGGCTCCTTTTGCAGCAATGGAGAAGAGAACCGATCTGTATGGAAAGGGCGACTTTGACGGAATCGATGCACTGGAAAAAGAACTGCTCGCTCAGAATGCTGAGCATAAGGACTGGTGCTGTACGGAAGAACTCATGAAGACCACAAAAGACGGAAAAGCTCTTTACCTTCATTGTCTGCCGGCAGATATTAATGATGTATCCTGTGAACAGGGTGAGGTTGAAGCATCCGTATTTGACAGATACAGAGATTCACTTTATAAAGAGGCATCTTATAAGCCTTATATAATCGCAGCAATGATCTTCCTTGCAAAGTGTAAGGATCCTCAGGCTGTTTTGAAGGCACTTGCCGATAATGGAAAAGAGAGACATTTCATGAAGTAAAAAATCTGTGTTAAGGTGGTGATGCAATGGGAAAACGCATAGTTATCGCGCTTGGCGGAAATGCGCTTGGAAAGAACCTTCCGGAGCAGATGAAGGCTGTAAAGAAGACTGCAAAGGCCATCACAGATCTGGTAGAGGATGGGCATGAGGTGATAATAGTTCACGGGAACGGTCCGCAAGTCGGAATGATACAGCAGGCAATGCAGTATCTCGTCAGACAGCAGCCGGAGGATCATGTTCCGTTTCCTTTATCTGTATGTGTAGCCATGAGTCAGGGCTATATTGGTTATGACCTGCAGAATGCTCTGAGAGAGGAGATGCTTGACAGAGGTATCGATAAAGGCGTCGCTACCGTGCTTACACAGGTTGAGGTAGATCCTGATGACCCTGCATTTGAACATCCTACAAAGCCTATCGGAGCTTTTATGACAAAGGAAGAAGCTCAGGCGATGATGGATGAAAGAAATCATGATTTCATCGAGGATGCAGGACGAGGATACCGAAGAGTCGTAGCGTCTCCGAGACCTGTAGGTGTAGTCGAGATAGGAACCATAGAATCTCTGGTTCAGACAGATCATATAGTCGTTTGCTGCGGCGGAGGAGGTATACCTGTTTTTCGTACGACAGGACATCATCTGAAGGGGGCTGCTGCTGTGATCGATAAGGATTTTGCAGCAGAAAAGCTTGCGGAGCAGCTGGATGCCGATATGCTGATCATTTTGACGGCAGTAGAAAAAGTCGCCATTCACTTTGGTACTCCGGAACAGAAGGAACTTGATGAACTTGTTCCTGATGAGATCAGGAAATATATAGCAGATGGTGAATTTGCTCCGGGTTCGATGCTTCCAAAGATGCAGGCAGCACTGGAGTTTACAGAGAGTAAACCCGGCAGGATGACGCTCATAACACATCTTTTAAGTGCGTCAGACGGAGTGAACGGAAAAACGGGAACCATAATACACGCATAGTCTCAGTCCATTGGAAAGTGAGGGGTTATGAAGATTATTCAAAATGGAACACTTGTGACGCCAAAGGGGCTATACGACCTTTCTCTTGCGATTTATAACGGGAAAATCGTTGAGATCGGAGAAATAACTCCTAAAGATGAGGATGAGATCATAGATGCTTCAGGATGTCTCGTATTTCCGGGATTTATTGATGCACACACTCATCTGGATCTTCCTGTTGGAGGAAACCTGACGGCAGATGACTTTGAGTCGGGAACAAGAGCCGCTGCTGCGGGCGGAACGACGACCATAGTGGATTTTGCTACACAATACGAAGGTGACACACTTTTAAATGCGCTTGATACATGGAAAAGAAAGGCTGAGGGAAAAGCTCATGTAAATTATGCTTTTCATATGGCAGTCTGCGACTGGAACGATAATGCAAGACATGAATTGAAGGCACTTAGAGAAGCAGGAGTATCTTCGCTGAAGGTCTATATGGCATATGATACTGCTCTCACGGATGCAGAGATTCTTGAATTGTTGGAAGGCGCGAAAAAATACGGTTTTATCGTGGGATGTCATTGCGAAAACGGCTCAGTGATCACAAACAGGCAGGAGAGACTTAAGGCGGGCGGAAGATTTGGCACAGATGCACATCCATTAGCGCATCCTGCGGAGGCGGAAGCAGAAGCAATAAGTAGATTTTGCTACTTAGGTAAATTGTCAGGTTGTCCGATAAATATAGTGCATCTGTCAACGAGACTCGGTTTACAGGAAATTAAGAAAGCAAAAGAACAGGGCGTGAAAGTATATGTGGAGAGCTGCCCTCAGTATATGATACTTGACGAGTCAAAGTATGAACTCCCAGACTTTGAGGGAGCAAAGTATGTATGTAGTCCGCCCCTTCGCAGGGCAGAGGATATTTATGCTCTTAGAGAAGCTGTGATCGTCGGGGATATAGATACTATAGCCACTGATCATTGCAGTTTTCGTTTTGACACACAAAAGAACCTTGGAAGAGACGATTTCACGAAGATTCCCAATGGATGTCCCGGTATAGAACACAGACCTGTCATTATGAAAAAAATATTTGGTGATCAGATCTCCGCAATGGACTATTGCCGGTTAATGAGCTCGAATCCGGCAAAAGTTTTCGGAATGTATCCGAGAAAAGGTGCGCTTCAGGAAGGTGCAGATGCGGATATCACTGTGTGGGATCCGGGTGTGAAGTGGACTATCAGGGCAAATGACATGGAGCAAAATGTGGATTACACTCCTTTTGAGGGACTAAAGGTCGAAGGACGTCCACGTTTTGTTTTCGTAAACGGAGAGCTGGCTGCGGAGAACGGAAGATCAACAGACATACATATGGGTGAATATGTCAGGAGATGATAGTGCATGAAGCAGTTTACCTACACTATTCGTGATGATGACGATCTCAACAGAGCAATTGAAGAAGTGAAGGCGCATGACTGCTATGCGCCTTCTTCTGCTGTCTTTGCGGAAATAATGGTAGGTGAATATTCTCCTGATCATACCATGAAGATCGCTTCTGAATTACGGGAAAAGATACGAAATATCCATATTTTGGGGATAAGCACACATTTCGAGATCGCAAAGGGGCAGATACAACAGGATTCGATCGTTCTCGGATTATTTGTGTTTGAGAAGAGCAATATACATATTTTTGCATATGAAGAAGATGTTGTGAGCTGTAGGGAAATGGCACGTGGAATGACCGCAGCTATGAGAGATACTCCGGATGCTGTTTGTGCAAGACTGTACATCAATACGTCTTTTATGGATGATGTAAAGGCTTTTTTCCATTCGTTGGAATTACCATCGGATAAATTTTCTTTGGCAGGAGATGTGGTTTCTTCAAAGGATCATGGTGATTCGGATCCGGAACATTATTTTTTTACTGATGGAGAGAAGGTCTATCATAGAGGTGCTGCGCTTGTGGTGTTCAGCGGAAACGATCTCTATGCGGAGACCATTTATTCTCAGGGCTGGAGACCGACAGGTATCAGTCATACCATAACCAAGATAGACGGAAATGAGATCCTGGAAATAGACGGACTGCCGGCAACAGAACTGTATCAGAAATATCTGGGTGTAGAAGTTGATGAAAACTTTATAGAGAATATATTGGAATTTCCATTGATGGTCCAGCATGGGATTTACGATCTGGTCCGTGATGTACCTGTGATCACCGAGAGAGGCGGATTACTTATTAAGGCAGGTATATTGAGAGAAGATAAGGTACGGCTGTCAATGGGCACGATTTCCGAAATGCTCAATTATTCCTGGGACAGAGCAAAAAAACTTGCGAAATTCCGAGGAGAGGCACTGTTCCTCACAGTTTGTACGAATAGAAATATGTATATGAAAGAAGAGGAAAAGCAGGAGATCGAATTTTTTACGCAGCTCCAGCCGGAACTGTCCGGATGCTGCTGTTTTGGTGAACTTGTAAATGTAGAAAAAGGTGTATTTCTGCTTAATTGCTCTCTGGTCGCTATGGCAATGAGAGAAGGAGAGCCTGCGTCTGATGAAGTAACAGAGATACAGTATGAAGTTGATAATAAGAGCCGTGTACCATTTTTTGATAAAGTAACACATCTTATTCAGGCTACGACAGAAGAGTATATGGAACTCGAGGAGCAGGAGAAAGAGAGAGAATTGCAGAGTAAGATCGAGGTCGCAAGGGCTGCGAATAATGCAAAGTCGTCCTTCTTGTCCAATATGTCTCATGAGATCAGGACCCCGATCAATTCTATACTCGGAATGGATGAGATGATCCTGCGTAAGAGTCGTGATGATGAGATTACGGAATATGCGCAAAACATCAAAAAAGCAGGAGACACGCTGCTTTCTCTTATAAATGAGATACTTGATTTCTCAAAGATAGAAGCCGGAAAGATGGAGATCATTCCAATACAGTACAGTCTTTCGTCGATGCTTAATGATCTCTATGTGATCACTGAAGGAAGGATCGCGGATAAAAAGCTTGAACTCGTAATGGAGGTTGATCCGGAGATACCTGATGAGTGTATCGGAGATGAGATCCGTATACGGCAGATACTTATGAATCTGTTGAGTAATGCCGTAAAGTATACGAAAGAAGGAAAGATCACTTTCTGCGCTTCGTATAAAAAGATCGAAGATAATAAAATCGAGATCACCTTTAGAGTTAAAGACACCGGAATTGGCATAAAAGAAGAAGATATTCCCAAACTGTATGCCGCATTTGAAAGAATCGAAGAAGAAAGAAATCGAAATATCGAGGGTACCGGTCTGGGAATGAACATCACAGTAACTCTTCTCGAACTCATGGGAAGCCGTTTACAGGTTTCCAGCGTATATGGAGAAGGGTCTGAGTTTTCATGTGCGTTGATCCAGGAGGTGGCAGACTGGGCTCCGATAGGGAATGATTACATTGCGCGAGGAAAAGAAAGAGGCAGTGAGGCTCGTCAGGACAGAGAGTTTTTCCATGCTCCGGATGGACGTATACTGGCTGTCGATGATACTTCCATGAACCTTACTGTCATAAGAAATCTCTTAGGGCGGACAAAGGTGCAGGTTGATACCGTTGAAAGCGGAAAAGCGTGTCTCGAGGCAATCAGAGAAGCTAAATATGACATGATATTTATGGATCATCGCATGCCTGAGATGGATGGCACAGAGACCATGAAAGCTATACGGGAACTTCCGGAGGGAGCCCTTAATCGTGATACGCCGATAATTGTTCTCACTGCTAATGCCATGTCCGGAATGAAAGAGAAATTCATGAAGGATGGTTTTGATGCATATTTGCCAAAGCCTGTTAACCCGAATGAGCTGGAGAATACAGTGCGTCACTTCATGCCGGAAGAAAAGGTGATACCGGTAAAAGAAATTGAAGAGAAAACTGATGGCAGAGCATGGTTTGAGAGAATTGAAGACATCGAGATGCGTGAGCTTTTGATGGAGCTTGACAAGATTCCACAGCTGACGATAGAAGATGCCATTGATAATTGCGGAGATCCTGCTACTTATCTAAAAGTGCTTAGAGAGTTTGTGGATACCCTTCCTGATAAGACTGCGGATTTAAAGGAGTTTATAGACAAGGGTGATATAGATAATTTCACAATCAAAGTTCATGCATTGAAAACGGCTGCTCGTCTGGCAGGTCTTCCTGATTTTTCCAGGCTATGCTTTGATATGGAAAAAAGCGGTGATGCCAGAAAGATTGATTTCATTTATCTGCACATAACTCTTTTATTGGAGTGGGCAGATGTGATCGGGGATACAAT
>CAMVTN010000104.1 GCA_947170415.1 uncultured Lachnospiraceae bacterium
GTTATGCTACACAGTGGGATTTCAGCAAAGACGTGGTAACTAATGACACGTATCTCTACGCCAAGTGGAAGACATGGACTGACGAGCAGGAGGCCGAATACCAGGATAACCTTAATGGAATCTACTGGGTAAAGATCATAAGAAAGCAGGAAGTTTCGCTTGCAAACTACTTTGCGGGCGCAGCTAAAATAAAGGCTGAGGATAAAAAAATCGCAAAAGTAAATTCCAAGAAGAGGACAGCAAAGGGAAAGAAAGCCGGAAATACACTTATCACCGGTACTTTTCCATCAGACGCAGAAGCGAAGTCGGTCAGACTCTTTGTTTACAACCAGACGATCTCTCAGATGTCTGTATTCAATACCCATACCTCGATGAATGCGGTTGATCAGCTTGCGTATCCTCAGTTTATACCGACCAGTTGGAAGAGCACTAATGCAAAAGTGGCGAGTGTCGATCCGAACACCGGGGAGATCACAGTGCATAAACGTGGAGTTACAAGAATTATAGCTTATTATGGTAAGGTAAGGGTAGTAGGAAAGCTCGTATGTAACGTTCCTGAATTTACCAGAAAGTACATCAAGGTCGTACCCGGACAGACGAAGAAACTTCGGATCAAGGGTGTAAAAGACTACACTATCGTGAGCTACAATTCGCCAAGTGCGAATGGAAAACAGCTGGCAGAGATAGATGCAAATGGAGTACTAACAGGTATGAATGCCGGTGAGTCTACGATATCGGCAAATGTAATGGGTGAAAATATTTCCTGTAAACTCTTTGTGCAGCAGCCATCTCTGTCAAAGACGAGTCTCGCGATGAAGCTTGACTCGACGAAAAAGGTTAAACTGAAGCATTGTAAGCTAAAAGTAGTCGAGTGGAAGTCTTCTAATAACGGAGTCGCATTTGTGGATCCGACGAACGGCACGGTGTATGCGGTTGGCAAGGGTACAGCCACCATTCGGACAAATGCCGGAGGTGTGACGAATACCATTGTAGTCACGGTAACCGAGAATTTGAAAAACAAAGATACGACTACCAAGAAAACAAAAACTAAATGAATCTATTTTCAAAATCCCGTCGACTAAAACTCGGCGGGATTTTTGCCTTTTTAAACGGCAATGTTCTAAATTCTGTTCATTAAGGTTGACAGAGAGGGTATAGTTGCATACAATGGTACAAACGGTTTAATGCATTGACGTGCTAAAACGGCATAGGATAACAGCGGGGGATTGTTTTCGAATCATAAAAGAGGAGTTATGAATGGAAGAAAAAGACAATATTCAAAAGGATGTAAGTGACAAGTATTCGCTTCGCGGTCGCGTTTACCAGCAGCTTCGTGATGATATCCTTAACGGAAAATATGCTAAGGGTGATGAACTTAAAGAAGTAGCGATAGGAGAAGCGTACGGCGTAAGCAGGACACCTGTAAGAGACGCATTTCATCAGTTGGAACTTGAAGGTCTTATACGGATAGTCCCCAATAAGGGTGCTGTTGTGGACGGTATATCTGCAAAAGATGCAGTAGACATCTATGAGATACGTTCCAGACTTGAGGGCCTGGCTGCCAGATGGGCATGCGCTCACATCACAAAGGAGCAGAGAGAACAGATGGAGGAAATTCTCTATATGTCAGATTTTCACGCCGGCAGGAGCCATTGGGAAAAGGTGACAGAGCTGGATTCTTCGTTCCACGAGCTGATGTATGAAGCATCCGGCTCAAAACGTCTGGAGATCCTCTTAAAGGATTATCACCAGTATGTTCATTCCATGCGTATGCAGTCTCTTTCGAAAAATGATCGCAGTCGTATAAGCAATGATGAGCACAAGCTTATAGCAGAGGCAATTTTTGGTAATCGTCCTGATGATGCGGAAAAATTTGCACATCAGCATATTATAAATGCACTCGATAACGCACTAAATAATGGGCTTAGAGAGTTGATAGACAAAGGCGCATGACGGCACCTGCAGAGGAGGAAACTTTATGGCAAAGATTCAGATGACTACGCCCCTTGTTGAGATGGACGGAGATGAGATGACCAGGATCATCTGGCAGTATATTAAGGATGAGCTTTTGAATCCTTTCATCGATCTCAAAACAGAGTACTATGATCTCGGTCTTAAGTATCGTGATGAGACAAGAGATAAGGTAACTATAGAAGCTGCAGAAGCTGCAAACAGACTTGGAGTAGCGGTTAAGTGCGCAACTATCACTCCTAACGATGCTCGTGTAAAGGAATATGATCTCCACGAAATGTACAGAAGTCCGAATGGAACTATCCGTGGGATCATGGATGGAACAATTTTCCGTGCACCTATCCTTGTAAAGGGTATAAAGCCCCACGTATGGAACTGGGAAAAGCCCATAACACTCGCTCGTCACAGCTATGGTGATGTATATAGAAATACTGAGATAAAGGTTCCGGGTGCAGGAAAAGCTGAGCTTGTTTTCACAGGTGAGGATGGACAGGAGATCAGAAAAACTATTTTTGATTTCAAAGCACCAGGTGTCATCCAGGGTATGCACAACCTTGACGGATCTATCGAGGGATTTGCCAGAAGCTGCATGAACTATGCGCTTTCTGTAAAGCAGGATCTGTGGTTTGCTTCAAAGGATACTATCTCAAAGATCTATGACGGAGATTTCCGTGATATCTTCCAGAGAGTATATGATGAGGAATTTAAGGATAAGTTTGAGGCAGCGGGAATCGAGTACTTCTATACTCTCATCGATGACGCAGTAGCAAGAGTCATGAGAAGTAAGGGCGGATTTGTCTGGGCATGCAAGAACTATGACGGAGACGTAATGAGCGATATGATGGCATCAGCATGCGGTTCTCTTGCAATGATGACCTCTATCCTCGTAAGTCCTGACGGAAAGTACGAGTACGAAGCAGCACATGGTACAGTACAGCGTCATTATTACAAGCACCTTAAGGGCGAGGAGACCAGCACAAACTCTGTAGCAACTATCTTTGCATGGAGCGGGGCACTTCGTAAGAGAGGCGAACTTGACGGCATCCAGGAACTCGTTGACTTCGCAGATAAGCTCGACAAGGCAACTCTCGACACCATCGAAGCAGGCGAGATGACAGGAGATCTGGCAGCTATCACAACTCTCACAAATGTAAAGAAGCTCAGCACCCTCGACTTCATCAAGGCAATCCGTAAGAGACTTGAAGCATAATTGAAATGAATTGACGGAAGCGGTGAGAATATTTCCAGCGCATCTCAGGAACCGACACTACGGTAAACTCTCCGCTAACATAAAATAAGGCACACAGGACATTCGCTGACGTATAGCTCTTGTCCTGTGTGCCAATTTTATATAAGCGGCGGAGCGCTGACAACGGAGCGACGGTTCGAAATACATGATGCTGACCTGACACGCGTCACTATATCAATTACTCGCCCAGCTCTTCCTGAAGCGCCTCCCACTGTTCCATAAGCTTCTCGTTTGCGGCAGCAAGTTCTTCCTGCTCGCGGGCAAGCTCAGCACATCTTCCGAGGTCGGTAGCGATCTCTTCCTGAGACAAAAGTTCATCTATCTCAGCAGAACGAGTCTCATTCTTGTCGATTTCTTCCTCACATTTTTTAATCTGATTCTGTATCTTTCGAATACGTGCCTGCTCGGCCTTTGCTTCGGCCCAGGACTGAGCGCTTCCGGTGTTTCCGGATGACTGAGCATCATTTGCGGAAGGAGATGAGACTGCGGCCTTGTGCTCTGATGTGCCCTTGATCAAAGTACCGGTCTGGGACTCTGATCCGAGGTAAGCCTGAGTCAGTTCATCCTTTTTAGCAAGGTAATAATCATAATTACCGATATAATTCACGATCTGCTGATTAGTGAGGTCAAGGATCCTCGTAGCAGTACGGTTTATAAAGTAACGGTCGTGGCTTACATAGAAGACGGTTCCTTCATAAGTATTCAGGGCATTCTCCAGGATTTCCTTGGATGTGATGTCCAAATGGTTTGTAGGCTCGTCGAGGAGCAGGAAATTAGCCTGGCTGAGCATCAGCTTTGCAAGGGACATACGACCGCGCTCACCACCGGACAGGTCGCCGATAAGCTTATAAACATCATCGCCGGTAAAGAGGAAAGCAGCCAGTGTATTACGGATCTTTGTATTATCAAGAGACGGAAAAGCATCACTGATCTCCTGGCAAAGAGTCTTTTCAGCGTGCAGGACCTGATGCTCCTGATCATAGTAACCGATCTTAACATTTGTTCCGAGGCGGAAAGTGCCGCCGGAAGCAAGCTCCATATGGTTCAAAATTTTGAGCATCGTAGTTTTGCCGGTACCGTTATTACCGATGAGGGCCACGCGCTCCCCTTTTTTTATCTCAAAAGAAATATTGCTGAAAAGCTCATTGTCCGGGAAAGACTTGGAAAGTCCCTCAACAGTGAGCACGTCCTTTCCGCTTTCGATAGAAGGAGTGATAGTGAGGTTCATTGCATCGTTAAGATCCTCTGGCTTTTCAACTCGTTCCATTTTGTCCAGCATCTTTTCACGGCTCTCAGCACGGCGGATGGACTTTTCACGGTTAAACTGCTTGAGTTTACTGATAACGGCTTCCTGATGCTTGATCTCGGCTTCGGACTTCATCCATGCCTTGAGCTGCGCATCGCGGAGCTGTTTTTTCTTTTCTGCATATGCAGAGTAATTGCCGGAGAAAGTGCGTGCTTCTCCGCGTTCGATCTCGACAACTTTTGTAACGATACGGTCGAGGAAATAACGGTCATGTGCAACGATAAGCACAGCACCGTTGTAATTCCTAAGGAATGTTTCGAGCCACTCGATAGATGCGAGATCCAGGTGGTTAGTAGGCTCATCGAGGATGATGAGGTCTGGTTTCTGCAGGAGAAGCTTACCCAGTGCGACACGTGTCTTCTGACCGCCGGAAAGAGTATTGATGATCTTATCAAATTCGTCCTCAGAAAAACCAAGACCCTTGAGTACGCCGGTGATCTCGCTCTTAACAGCATAACCGTTTCGCATTTCGAAATCATGCTGCAGAGCAGAGTAGCGGTTCATTGCCTTCTCCAGATCATCGCCTGAAAGGTGCTTCATATCCTTTTCGAGATTACGGAGTTCCTGCTCTTCGTCGAGCAGATCCTGTTTTACAGAAAGGAGTTCCTCGTAGATCGTGTGACCGCTGTTAACGGCTTCCTGCTGGGAGAGGTAGCCCCAGGTCGCGCCTGATGAGAAAGTGATCTCTCCGTCATCAGCTTCCATGCTGCCTGTGATAATCTTAAGTAATGTACTTTTTCCGGCTCCATTCACACCGACAAGAGCACATTTTTCTCTTTCTTCTATATGGAAAGAGCATCCCTTGAGAATGTCTTTTCCGACAAATGCCTTTGAAATGTTATAAACCTGGAGAAGCATAGTTAGATCCTTTTTCCTTTTCGATCAATGTCATAATTTTTTGAACATTACATCGATTGACTATTAATTAACAATTCATTATACTTGATTAGGAATGAGCTGTGGATTATCATAAGAAGTCATTGCATATAATCCAAGACAGACAGCAAAGATAATATCACATATTGTCGGCTAATAAAAGCCGGAGAAGTGTTGAAAAACTAAAAATCGAAAGCAGGACAGTAAAGTGACAGACAAGCAGATATCAAGGGCGGTAATTCGGCGTCTACCAAGATACTTTAGATACCTGGGAGAATTAAAAGATGACGGGATCGAAAAGATCTCCTCACAGGAACTATCCGAAATAATGCACGTAACAGCATCACAGATACGTCAGGATCTAAATAATTTCGGTGGTTTCGGGCAACAGGGATATGGGTATAATGTCAGCTTTCTCTATGATGAGATAGGAAAGATCCTCGGACTGAATCATACTCACAGCCTGGTACTTATCGGAGCAGGAAATCTGGGACGTGCGCTGGCTGGTTACGTAAATTTTGAAAAGCGCGGATTCATCATGAAGGGAATCTTTGATATTTCTCCTGAGGTGATCGGAGATACAATTAGAGACATACCTATCATGCCGATAGAGGAGATGCCTGCGTTTATTAAAGAAAACAATATAGACATAGGTGTAATAGCTATACCAAAGACTGCAGCGGTAGCAATCGCAAAAACTCTCGTAGACTGTGGTGTGCGTGCGATATGGAATTTCTCACATATTGATCTGGATGTTCCGGATGATGTAATTGTAGAGAGCGTACACCTTTCCGAAAGCCTCATGAGACTTTCGTACAATATCAATGTTTACAACAGCGAGCACGGAATCTGGGAGGATGACTGAGCGTAATGGCAGAGGATCAGTTTAAGGAGGCGGTGTCGAAAAACAGGATCCCGACACTGACACTCGACAATAAGTGGCACAGGCTTCTCCAGGAAATTGGAGAAACGAAGGAGATGCGCCGCCTTCAGGATGAACTGAATGATCTTATAAAGCGTCAGGGAAAGATTACGACCGAGGAAAAAGATCTAAAAAAGATCAAGAATAATCTCATGTCCGAGATCATGAAGAATAAGAATGGGACTGAGAATGGTGCGGATAAGCTGGCAGAGAAAAAGCTGGAAGAAAGCAGCCGCCTGATAAATGAGATCAATGAGAGATTGGAAGAATACTATGATGAGATGAAGGATCTTCCAAAGATGATCGACGAGGTCAATAAAGAACTGATGCTTCATACCATGAAGCAGAGTTACGATCTGATAAAGGATAATACACGGGATATCGAGGTTATAGGTGCCTGGATAAAGGAGATGAGGGTTGAGCTTAAGCGCAAGATCCTCGAAAAGCAGCACATGGAACTGGTAAATGTTGAGCTGTACTCCTATATGCAGGGAATATTTGGACCATCAGTCGTAGATCTCTTTGATATTCACTATGATATCGAGGCAGAACGTCTGGAGATCATTGCGAGAATGGAAGCGAAGAGGGAAGAAAAAGCCCGCCAGATAGCGAAGGAGATTAAAGAGGCCGGAGAGGCATCTGAAGCGGAAAAATCAGACGGTAAAGACGGTACGGATAAAAAAGAAGAACCTAAAACAACCACTGATAAGCCTAAAACAGCAGATAAACCGAAAACAACCGATAAACCTGATCAGAAGTAGGGATGCAATTATGCAGTACATACTTTCAAAAGACGAAATGATGATGGCCGACAGAAAGACATCTGAAGAGATGCATGTTCCGTCGGCCGTTTTGATGGAACGTGCCGGTCTGAAGATCGCGGATGAAGCAGAGAAGATACTGGTACAGGGAAAAGAACGGCATAAAAATAACCGGGATAACAGGACTCTCGTAGTCTCGGGACCCGGAAATAACGGCGGAGACGGCTTTGCGGTAGGAAGGATACTGATGGAGCGGGGGTTCGCTGTTGATTTTGTGCTTGTTGGCGGTGAAGAGAAGACTTCACCATTAGAAAATGAACAGATTCTTTCGGTGAAAGCGTTTGCGCCGGAGGTGAGAATCGCGGATGCAGTTCCGGACAGGGATTACGCAGTGGTGATCGACGCGGTATTTGGCGTTTCTCTTTCACGTGATGTTGGCGGGATCTATGCAAAGGCAATTGACTCCATAAACGAGTTGAGGGAGCGGGGCTCATACGTGATATCTGTCGATATACCGAGCGGTATAGATGCAGATACAGGAAAAGTCATGGGAACAGCTGTCAGGGCAGATATGACTGTGGCGTGTGCTTTTCCTAAGGTCGGTGAGATAATGCTGCCGGGGACTCTTTATGCAGGTAAGCTCATTACAGCAGAAATAGGCATCACAGAGAGATCTCTTTGTGCAGGACCAAAGCTTTCTTCTTATGAGGAGCATAGATCGGAAGAGCGTCGGGTAGGGAAAGAGT
>CAMVTN010000105.1 GCA_947170415.1 uncultured Lachnospiraceae bacterium
GAACACCAGCCTTCCAAGCTGGATACGTGGGTTCGATTCCCATCACCCGCTTTTTCTTTGCAAAAAATCAAGCTCCGACTTCTACAGTAATATGTGGAAATCGGAGCTTTTGTTGTATTTAAAGAAATCGCAGTTGAAAGACAGCCCCTGTTCCCGAGCGTCACTTTTTTTGTACCAACGGTTATTTAAAATAGGCAGATACTCACATATAATGTGGTAAGAATGAAGTAAATCAGGAGTAGATATAATGAATCACGGCAAACTGTACGGAGTAGGTGTTGGTCCCGGCGACAAGGAGCTCATCACACTAAAAGCACTTCGAGTATTGAAAGAAGCAGACATAGTAATGATCCCTGTCACAAAGAACGGCGGTAGGACGGCATACGATATTGTCGCGGAATATCTGGAAGGAAAAACAGTTATCGAGACAAAAAGTCCGATGACAAAAGACTATGCGAAACTCAGAGAAAACTATGAAAAAATAGCCGAAGAAGTAGAAAAATACATACAAGACGGCAAAAAAGTAGCATTTATAACTATCGGAGACCCTACTATTTACTCCACATATATGCAGCTGCATGAGATAGTAAAGAACCACGGTTTTGAAACCGAAATAATACCGGGAGTGACATCATTCTGCGCGGCAGCGGCAGAACTCGGAATGTCCCTTTGCGAAAGAGATGAAGTACTGACAGTGATACCATCAAACTATAAAGATGTAAGAGACGGTATCAACAGAAGCGGTACGAAAGTACTTATGAAAGCGAACAGCGCGATTCTCGAAGTAAGGGATATCCTCAAGGCAGAAGGCAAGCTGGATCAGGCTGTAATGATAGAAAAATGTGGAATGAACGATCAGAAAATATATAGAGATCTAAATGAACTGGAAGAGCAGACCAGTTATTTTTCAACGATAATCGTAACAGACAGAGATAGCGAGGGCGATAAATGATAAATTTCGTTGGGGCAGGACCGGGAGCCGCAGATCTTATTACAGTCAGAGGAAAAGAACTGCTGGAACAGGCAGACATTATCATATATGCAGGATCTCTCGTAAATCCCGATCTTCTGAAATATGCAAAAGAAAGCTGCGAGATATACAACAGCGCATCAATGACACTGGAAGAAGTCACTGATACAATGATTCAGGGTGAAAAAGAGAAAAAAAATGTCGTAAGACTCCATACAGGTGATCCGGCGATATACGGTGCGATCCGTGAGCAGATGGACATACTGGATGAACATGGCATCGAATATAAAGTCTGCCCCGGAGTAAGTTCGCTCTTTGGAACAGCGGCAGCACTAAAAGCAGAATATACTCTTCCGGATGTGAGCCAGAGCGTGATAGTCACGAGAATGGCAGGACGGACTCCGGTTCCGGAAAAAGAAAGTATAGAATCCTTCGCGGCGCATCACGCAACGATGGTCGTTTTTTTGTCAACAGGAATGCTTGGAGAACTGTCAAAGCGCCTGATTGATGGCGGTTATGGACCGGATACACCGGCAGCTATCGTATATAAAGCCACCTGGCAGGACGAGAAAGTAGTCCGCACAACAGTAAAAGACCTTGAAAAAAGCGCAAAAGAAAATAACATCACAAAGACTGCGCTCATAACAGTAGGTGATTTTCTCGGAAGCAAATATGACAGGACAAAGCTCTATGATCCATCATTTTCACATGAATTCAGGGGCGCAAAGTAAGAAACAGGAAGGCCATGAAGATAAGCACAGTTTCATTTTCAAAAAACGGAGATAAACTGAATAGGACTCTATATGAAAAACTGACCGGTTCGGAAGAAATATTCATGCGCCTTAACAGTAAAAAAAAGGAGAGCCTTTCCGAATGGACAGAAAAGGCATTTCATGACTCAGATGCACTGATATTTATCGGAGCAGCGGGGATAGCAGTCAGAGCGATTTCTCCTTTTGTAAAAAGAAAGGACAAGGATCCCGCGGTGATCGTATGTGATGAACTGGGGCACTTTGTGATACCGATCCTTTCTGGACATATTGGAGGCGCAAATGAGCTCGCGCAGCGCATAGCGGGAATCCTTGGAGCAACTCCGGTGATCACGACTGCGACGGACATAAATAATGTCTGGGCTGTGGATACCTGGGCTGTAAAGCAGGGATATACTATCGAAAATCCGGAAGTGATAAAGTATATTTCTTCAGCTTTGTTAAGAGGCGAAAAAGTTGGCATAGTCAGTGATGTATATAAAAATGTAGATGAAATTTTTGGGAACGACGGAGTACCGAAAAATCTGGAGTACGGAAATACAGAACTCGGGGCAGGAATAAGTATTTCGCCGTATCTCACAGATGTATGGCATCATACACTGCACGTAATCCCCAAGTGTCTGATTGCAGGGGTTGGAAGCAGGAAAGATGCAGATAAGGAAAAAGCAGACGCACTTTTAAGGGATATTTTTAAAAAAGAAAATCTCAGTATCAAGGCAATTTCAGATATAGCGACCATAGATATAAAAAAGAATGAACCGGCTATCACGGAACTATCGAAGAAATTAATTGTTCCGCTAAAGACATACAGTGCAGAGAAATTGAATGACCTGCCGGAAAAGTTTCGGTTTGAGGAATCGGATTTTGTAAAAAACATCACCGGAACAGATAACGTATGCGAGCGAAGCGCGGTAAAAAGGGCTCTTGAATATACGGATGCTGAAAAAATAAAGATTCTTGTACCAAAGACAAAGGGTGATGCGGTCACTGCAGCGATAGTTTTCTATGAGTAAGAAAAGACATAGAGCATCGTGAGAGCGCATAGAATCGGGAAGAACAAGAATCTTTAGTTAGAATATAGACAGGTAAAAGTATGAAAAAAATTTTTGTAGTGGGACTTGGACCCGGCGGAAAAGACCAGATGACAGGGAGAGCCATAGATGCCATAAATGAAAGTCAGGTCATCACAGGATATAAGGTGTACGTGGAACTGGTAAAGGACCTTATCGGCGATAAAGAAGTGTACATTTCCAATATGAAGCAGGAAGTGGAGCGCTGCAAAAAAGCTATGGAGTATGCGCTTGAAGGTAAAACAACAGCCATGGTGTGCAGCGGAGATGCCGGCGTGTATGGAATGGCAGGCATAGTCTGTGAAGTGTGCAAAGATCATCCGGAGATCGAGATCGAAGTTGTTTCGGGGATTTCCGCCTGCTGCAGTGGAGCGGCAGTACTTGGAGCACCGCTTATACACGATTTTGCAGTGATAAGCCTCAGCGACCTTCTGACACCCTGGGAAAAAATAGAAAAACGACTTCTGCTTGCATCAGAAGCAGATTTTGTGATCTGCTTATATAACCCGTCAAGTAAGAAAAGAGCAGATTACCTGAAAAAAGCATGCAGTCTCATGATGCAGCATAAAGCTCCGGAGACGCCCTGCGGATATGTGAAAAATATAGGACGGGACGGAGAAGAATCAAAAATCTGTACATTAAAAGAACTTGCTGATGAACAGGTTGATATGTTCACAACAGTCTTTGTCGGTAACAGTCAGACACAGGTGATAAACGGACGGCTTGTGACCCCCCGAGGATATGGTGTGTGAAAACACTTAATGGGAATAAACTTCTGCTAAGCAGCAAATCGATGAAAAGGAAAACAGATCATGAGTGATATCAAAATCGTAAAGCCGATGGAGATAGAAAAAAGAAGCTTTGAAATTATCACAGAAAGGCTTAATGGAAGGACTTTCGGAGAAGATAAGGACGATATCGTAAAACGTGTCATACATACTTCTGCGGATTTTGACTATGCCGATAATCTGGTTTTTTCTGACGGAGTAGTAGAAAAAGCACTGGAGGCTATTAAAGCCGGAGCGACTATCGTAACTGACACACGTATGGCATGGTCAGGAATAAATAAGAAGATACTTGAAAGCTTTGGTGGTCAGGCGGTCTGCTATATGTCCGATGATGATGTGGCAGCAGAAGCAAAAGAACGCGGGATCACCAGAGCGATGGTCAGCATGGAAAAAGCCTGTGCACTTGAGGGGCCGGTGATCTTTGCCATAGGAAATGCGCCCACAGCACTGATAGCTATAGATGAACTAGTAAAATGTGGAAAGCTCAGCCCTGCACTGGTAATCGGTGTCCCTGTGGGATTTGTAAATGTTGTGGAGTCAAAGGAACTGATAATAGAAAGTGAGATCCCTCACATCGTGGCTCGTGGAAATAAGGGCGGAAGCAATGTAGCAGCGGCAATCTGCAATGCACTTCTCTATAAACTCAGGCGATAGGGGGTCTCATGGCAGAGCTTAGAAGCGGATATACAACGGGAACATGTGCGGCGATAGCCACAAAGGCAGCGCTCAGGATGATCTTTGAGCAGGAAGCTGTTGAAAAAGAAAGTGTGATGACGCCTAAGGGAATTGTCATAGAAACAGCTATAGAAGAAGCGGAATTTACTGAAAAAACTGCAAAATGTTCAGTAAGAAAAGACGCGGGAGATGATCCTGATGTGACAAATGGCACATTGATTTTTTCTGAGGTTGCTCTTACTGAAGGACATGGAATCGTGATCGACGGCGGAAAAGGTGTAGGACGTGTCACAAAGCCCGGCCTCTGGCAAAAGATCGGAGAAGCTGCCATAAACAAAGTTCCGCGGCAGATGATAGAGGCTGCTGCGCTGGAAATGATAGAGGAATATGGCTTTCACGGTGGAGCAAGTGTTGTGATAAGTGTTCCTGATGGTGAAAAAATTGCACAGAGGACATTTAATCCGAGGTTAGGTATTGTTGGCGGAATTTCAATCCTCGGAACTACAGGAATCGTGGAACCCATGAGTGAACAGGCTTTGATAGATACCATCAAGGTCGAGATGGATGTGAAGAAAGCCAATGATGGGGAACGTCTCATGATCGCACCGGGAAATTACGGTCTGGATTTTATAAGAGAAAGTATGGGATTGGATCTTAATCAGGCAGTGACTTGCAGCAATTATGTAGGAGAAACGCTTGATCATGCGGTGAAACTCGGATTTAAGAAAGTACTCATGATCGGTCATATAGGTAAGTTTGTGAAGCTTGCCGCAGGTATCATGAATACGCACAGCCGAAATGCTGACGGCAGGATGGAGATCATGGCGTCATGTGCGGCACTTGAGACGGATGATATAGGAACAGTTCGTGAGATTTTAAAGTGCCTTACAACAGATGATGCGATACGCGTTTTGAAGGAAGCGGATATCCTTGAGCCTGTTATGAAGCGTATAGTAGATAAATCTCTGTTTTATGTAAACCACAGGACCGGAGATGAACTTACTATAGGCATCATCATGTTTTCAAACGAACACGGTCTCCTGGGCATGAGCGAAAACGCAGAAGAACTGGTGGCGGAATATAAGGAGAGATTTGGTATAGATACAGGGACAATACTTAAATAAGGGGTGGAGAGAATGCATATTTATCTAATTGGGATCGGAATGGGAAATCCTGAATCCCTGACGATAGAAGCAGGAAAAGCAATTCGGGACGCGGACGTGCTTATCGGAGCTGCCAGGATGACAGAGCCTTTTCGGGAAGAGAAAAAGGTCTATCACGATTATAAGGCGGAGGAAATCGTAAAGGTTCTCCAGGTTCAGGAGAGCATTAGTAAGATTGCGATCCTTATGTCCGGCGACGTGGGATTTTACAGTGGCGCAAAGAAACTGATAAAAGCCATTGAAAAGGCATCATTTTATAAGGAATCAGAGTTTACGGTGCTCCCCGGAATCTCGTCTGTTGTGAGTTTCTGCGCGAAGCTCCATATGTCCTGGGATGACGTGAAGCTCATAAGCGTTCATGGAAGAGAAGCTAATCTTGTGGGTTACGTGCGTAGATATCCAAAGGTTTTCGCACTTATGTACGGCAGGGAACAGCTTTTGGATTTGGTAGAGAGGCTTCAGGAATATGATATGGGGTATGTAAAGATCCATGTGGGACAGAAGCTATCCTATCCTGACGAATCTGTCTTCACTATAATCCCTGATGAAATCGGGGACATTCCGAATATCGATCCTCTGTATGTGGTACTTATAGAAAATGACAAGGCCTGCGATGATTCGCTTTATGGAATTTCCGACGATGAATTTATCCGTACCAAGATCCCAATGACAAAGAGCGATGTAAGAACATTGAGCATTGCAAAGCTGGGACTGAAGCCGGATTCTGTGCTTTTTGATATAGGCGCAGGAACGGGTTCCATATCCATCGAGGCATCGAGAAAGCTCATCGACGGCAGGGTATATGCTATCGAACGGAAGACTGAGGCGATCGAACTCATTAATAAAAATATCCGTAAATTCGCAGCGGACAACGTGAGCCCTGTTGAGGGTAAAGCACCTCTTGTCCTTAAAAAACTTCCGGTTCCGACTCATGCATTTATAGGCGGAAGTGGTGGAAATATGGAGAAGATCATTGATTTTCTATTAGCGGAAAATCCTGATATCCGTATAGTCATTAATGCCACAGCCCTTAATACCATAGGTGAAGTGTCGGAGATAATAAGGAAGAGAGAATGGGAAGCTGATATTACCAGCGTATCCATTGCAAAGAGCCGGGAAATCGGGGGGTATCAGATGATGACGGCCCAGAATCCTGTATATATCATTGCATTAGAACCGGGGAAAAAACATTGATAATTGATAATCCCAGAATCTTAATAAGCGCAGGTTCCAGCGGAAGCGGAAAGACTACAGTGACCTGCGGAATATTGAAGGCGCTTAAGGACAGGGGGATCGGAGTATCTTCCTGTAAGTGCGGTCCTGACTATATCGATCCCATGTTTCATAAAAGGGTGCTGGGGATTCCTTCGAAGAATCTGGATCCTTTTTTTGAAGATAAAAATCTCATGGGGGCACTTTATGCAGAGCACGTATCGGGAAGTGATCTAAATGTAATAGAGGGTGTCATGGGATATTATGACGGTCTGGGATTTGACGGGACTCGTGCCAGTACCTATGAAGTTGGAAAAAACCTGGGTGCTCCGGTGATCCTGGTCATAAATGCCAGGGGGATGGCGCTGACTCTCATTGCTGTGCTTAAAGGAATTATGGATTTTCGAAGTGACAGCAATATCCGGGGAGTGATACTTAATAATGTATCCGAAATGGTCTATAAGAGCATGGCCCCGGTGATAGAGCGTGAAACAGGCGTCATTCCCTTGGGGTTCCTTCCGTCCTGTCCTGAAATTGCAGTTGAGAGCAGGCATCTTGGCCTTATGACGCCTGACAGTGTGGAGGATCTTAATTCACGTATTGAGAAATTGGGTCAGTTAACAGAGAAAAGCATTGATCTCGACAGGCTCATCGCTTTAGCTGAAAGTGCGGAAGCCGTGGAATACAGCGGGATCCCGAAGCCAACCCTGCCCGATAAAGAAAAGATCCGGATCGCTGTCGCAGAGGATGATGCCTTCTGTTTTTACTATGAAGATAATCTGGAACTGTTACAAGAGTACGGATGTGAGATAGTGCCCTTTAGTCCCCTGGAGGATAAGTGTCTTCCGGAAAATATAAGCGGTCTTATCTTAGGGGGCGGATATCCTGAACTCCATGCAGAGCGCTTGAGCAAAAATATATCCATGAGGGAGAGCATATTGTCTGCTCTTAAAGGCGGACTTCCGTGCCTTGCAGAATGCGGAGGATTTATGTATCTTCATGATTCAATGGAGGATAATGAACGCATTGAGCACAGGATGGCGGGATTTTTATCCGGAGAGAAATGT
>CAMVTN010000106.1 GCA_947170415.1 uncultured Lachnospiraceae bacterium
GATTAAGGAATATAAGTGATTAAAGTTAGTGTTTTCATCATAATCTTTGAAGTAATAAATTTCGCCGTCATCACCTGCATCAATAACTCTGTACTGATATACATCGTGATCGATGGATTCTTTGTTCTTGTAAAGATCTCCGGAGTTATCCTTATTATCTACATCCTTCAGATAATAAATATCTCCATCTACAACTGTTGCGATACTGGAAACAGATGTATCGTACTTATTGATCTTTCCGAGATTCTTTGCGTAACTTACAGTGTAAAGATCTCCCTCTGTAGGTGAATCCTCTTTTGAATCTACTGTAAGCAGGTAAACCTGTCCGTTCTTAGTATCCAGAGCACAGTTGTAAATACCTACATCTGAAAGATCGAGATCAACCTCAGCAGTATCTTTTCCGCTTGCAACATAAAGCTTTGATCCCTTACCGATCTTTTCCTCAATGCCGCTTATTGCTGAATAGTAATCACCCTTCATCAGATCAGAGAACTTGTTTCGCTTCAGACTGTCCTCATCAAGTTCTGTATAGAACTGACAGTCTGCACCAAATGTGTAAATATCGTCACTTGCTGCTATTACACTTTCTGCGATCTTATCACTTGAATCCTTGTCGGCATTGTAGTAGTAAAGGTCTGACATAGGAGTATCGAGTTCCTGCTTCTTGAGGCTCTCTCTGATGCTGTCGCGGCTCTCCTTCTCACGATATTCATCCAGCTTCTCATAGTACTCATCATCTATCTCTGTCTGAGTAGTTGTCCAGCCAAAGAATCCCCGAACCGTCTTTGTCTTCTTATAGTCATCCATATCAGGTTCTTTCATCTTGCTGTCAGCTTCAAGCATATCATCATCGATGAAATCATAGAGAGTTGATTTTACTGAATCACCATCCTTGAAATAGTAAATACCGGTCTTTCCATCGATATCAACTACATTTACATTTCGAACAGAAGAAGACACCTTTGTATTGTTATTCTTTGTAACAGTATGAAGGATCACTGTATCTGAAGTATCATCCTGCTCGCCATATACGATCCTGTCAAAGTTATCAGAATATGCATACATGGAATAAACGTCACCAGCTACCTTATCCTTCTCAAGTCCCTTGAAAGGTGTGATGTAGAGATCGTTCTCGTCATTTTTCCAGAGAACCTTTGTCTCATCCTTGGAAATGTAGTATTCAGATACGCTCTTTGCAAACTTCTCTTTATTTCCCTTGAGGTCTGTAATATAAAGATCTGTATCCTTCTTGTAAACAACCTTATTATTCTTGAGAACATCAAACTGTCTTACATCGCTGTCAAGCTTTTCTCCATCGCCCTTCTTATTAGAAGCCTTACGATAGTGAAGTTCAAAGCCGCCATTATACTCAATATCCTCAGGATAGAAGATATACTTTCCGTCATCCGAGAACTGTACACCAATATAAGTTGTTTCAGTATCTTCACTGTAATGATCACAGATAGTATACGGCTTGATCTTTGAGAAACCTGTTCCAAGGATATCATTATCCTTCATATATACAATGCCGTTACTTGCTTTGGACTTACCCTTAAAAAGAGCTCCTACTGCAAATACACCGATCACTACAAGTACGATAACTGCTAGGATCGGGATCACGATCTTAAGAACTGTTCCTGCAGATCCCTTCTTTTCCATCTCTTTCTGCTTCTTTGCGCCTTCATTTGAATCAAAAAGGCTATTTCCGCAAGATACGCAGAACTGATTTCCTTCTTCATTCTGAGCTCCGCAGCGTGTGCAGAAAATAAATCCCTGAGTACCTGCTGCAGTCGGGATTTCATCCTGTGAGAACTGCTCTGTTCCCTCTGCATTTCCGAATTCCTGTGCCGGCTCAGTTACCTCTTCTGTCCATGTTGTAAAACTCTGTTCCTGAGCTGTCTCTTCCTGAGTCGGAAGTGTATACTCCGTGTAGCCCTGCTCAGGCTGTGCATTTTCTTCTACAGGCTCCTGTACAGGCTGTACATTTTCTTCAACCTGCTGTACAGGCTCCTCTATCGGCTGTGCCGGCTCCTGAACCGGTGCCACAGGTGTGCCTGCTTCTTCAAAAAACTCTACTTCTGTATGGCAAACCGGGCAGACTCTTACGCCGTCCTCAAGCTTAGCCCCACAATGTGTGCAGAACATAATTTTTCCTCCCTAATATTCTCCTTATGTTGTCAGTCTATATCTGACAAAAAACTGTCATGTTTCTTATATATGTATCTTATAATGGACAGTCTTGTTGATTATATCATAGTAAAGCCTGTAAATAATACGGTTTCAATTTATAAGATTTTCTTAAGGTCATCCATTTCTATTACAACTGCTGACCGCAGCGGAAACAAAATCTGCTTCCTGCATTATTCTGCGCACCACAATGACCACAAAAAACAGCATTTGGATCAACTGCCGGACCTGCTGTTCCAAGTACCTGATTTTCCTGCTCCTTTATCTCCTCGATCTTCTTCTGCTGCTCAGCGATAGTCGCTTTTTTCTTATCTATTTCCTGCATCATTCCTGTATAAACAGAAGTATCCATCCTTCCCTCTTTCCAGTTCTGATACATGAGACGTCCAAGCTTGGAGTACAGTTCTTCCTCCTGCTGTGTAAGTGTAGAAATATATGTCTTGAGCTTATTCTGTTCCATAAGCCCGTTTGTTTTCATGTTAATAGTAGTTATTCCCTTTGAAAAAGCGTCTTTGATCCCAGCCATAATCTCCTCCTGATCACATTTTGATACTTACAAATACCTTTTCCCTTTGATAGAAAATTTTACCACAGCATATGCATTACTTCAAAAAATGCTTTTAATACATGGCTTTTCCAACGTTTTTTGTCATATATCATCTGCAGATCCATTTGCAGATGATAGTCAGATATATTTAATTCCTTAACGCGACCTTTCTCCAAAGCATCGCATACGGTAAAACGCGGCAAAAGTGATAATCCGAGTCCCTTGGCAGCTGCGTCGATTATCACTCCGCAGTGTCCTATCTCCATCCTGCATTTAACAGTTTTTCCACGAGTCTGCATGTCCTGTTCAAAGGCTTCTCTGTAATTGCACTTTTCTTCTACCATAAGGAAATCTTCTGTAAGCAGTTCTTCAACTTTTATACTTTTCTTTTTTGCCAGAGGATGATCCGGCGAGCAGAAAAAGACTATATCCTCTTCTTTTTCATAAACTGTTTCCCAGTCTTCACGCTTTATCCTGTGATCGAGAGTCAGGATCACATCCAGTTCTCCCTTTTCCAAGCGTTCCAAAGCTTCAAAGGTCGTGCAGACTTCCAGCTTTACCGTGACTTTTGGATATTTCAGCATATAGTCTATGAGATACCTGTCATAGCCCGAAGCACAGACCGATTCCATGATGCCGATCCGTAAAAGTCCCTCCGGTTCCTGCTCCCTCAAGAAATAGTCTGCCGCCTCTTCCTCTGCCTGTCTTATCCGATAGCTGTACTCCAGAAACTTCCGTCCTGCCGCAGACAGACTCACTCTTTTTCCGTTTCTGTCAAAAAGTTTAGTATGCAGCTGTTCCTCCAGCATATGTATCTGAGTAGTAACTGTAGACTGCGAAAAGCCAAGTTCTTCCGCTGCTTCAGAGAAATTCTCAAGTTCCGCAACCCTTATAAATGTATCGAGATTCTTAAACTCCATTTTCGCTCCTCTTAGAGTTCTAAATGATGACACGAATTCCAAATAAAAAATCCTCTTTGTGCAAGCACAATCGGATTTTTTACTTTGAACCCTATTATCATTATATCAAAATTTTTAATAAGGCTTTTCATTTATTTCAATTTTTCAAATATAGAGTTCCATGATACATTATGAAAAAATAAAGCACCAAATCCGGGAGAACGCCTATGAAGATCACATTTGAGACAAATGAAATCAGTACAGAAAATGCTAATCATGTTTTTGGTGGTCTCAACGAAACTAACTTTGCTGATATCCTGAAAAATGAGCTTGATATGGCTCTCGGCTGCACAGAACCCATTGCCATCGCATACTGTGCCGCAGAAGCCCGCCGTATCCTCGGAAAAACTCCGGATCAGTGCGAGATCGAAGTGAGCGGAAATATCATAAAGAACGCAAAGAGCGTGGTCGTACCCGGAACTGACGGAATGAAGGGAATTCCCGCAGCAGCTGCTGCAGGTATCGTAGCCGGTGACGCTTCACTGAGACTCGAAGTGATCGCAGGTATCACTGAACAGGATCGCGTAGATATCAAAGACTTTCTTTCTCATACTCCCATAACGGTGTCTGCTTCCAAAAATTCAGAAAAACTGTATATCCGCATAATCCTTTCTGCCGGAAATGACAGCTCCGAAGTCCGGATCGCACGGACTCATACAAATATTATTTTTGAAAAGAAAAATAACGATGTTCTTCTCGATACAGGATTTGTTCCGGGACACGAAGAATCTTGCGAATCATCAAGCAGCATCGCTTCCAAAAAAGCTATGCTCACTGTTTCAAATATTCTTGATTTTGCCCAGAATACCGACCTTTCTCTTGTGCGCGATATACTTATCCGTCAGATAAAGTGCAACAGTGCTATAGCAAATGAGGGTATTAAAAATAACTGGGGCGCAAATATTGGAAGCACCATGCTGGCAACCGGCGGAAACACTGTGAGAAACAGGGCTCAGGCTTATGCTGCCGCAGGTTCCGATGCTCGTATGAGCGGCTGCGAACTCCCCGTAGTCATAAATTCCGGAAGCGGTAATCAGGGCATCACCGTTACAATGCCTGTTATAACTTATGCAAAAGAGCTTGGCGTTTCCGAAGACACCATGCTCCGCGCCCTGCTCATTTCAAACCTTATTTCCGTACATATCAAATACGGAATCGGCGCACTTTCCGCCTTCTGCGGAGCAGTTAGCGCCGGATGCGCGGCAGGATGCGGTATCGCATTTCTGTACGGAGCAGACTACAAGACTATTTCACAGACCTTGTCCAACTCCCTTGCTATTGCATCCGGTATCATTTGTGACGGAGCGAAGCCATCCTGTGCAGCAAAGATCGCACTTTCCGTAAATGCCGGCATCATGGGCTTTGAAATGTGCCAGTACGGTCAGAAATTCCACGGTGGTGACGGTATCCTTGATTCCGATATCGAAAATACCATAGGCAATGTTTCAGATATCGGTTCAGAGGGCATGAGAGCTACCGATCGGGAAATCCTGAAGATCATGACTCATACCGATTAATAATTTCCAGAACAAAGAATCCGACTTTGTCAGATTCTCCGCGCGCGGCGCATTAAAATGCACAAAAAATTGCCTAGCAGGCTCACTTAACCTGCCGGGCAGTTTTTTAATATCCTTCTACTAAACGGTCTGCCAGTATATTCATAAATTTCCGGATTCCTCCGGTATAATCTGCTTTATCCAAAGCATTCCACATCATTTGCGGATCATCTGTAAGTATACCATCCACGTTGCAGTCCACCAGATTTTGAACTGTTTCTTCTGAGTTGACAGTCCATGCAAAGCACTTTTTACCGGCTTTATGAATGCCTGCCACAAGCTCCGGAGTGACATTTCTTTCTTCTATAGTAAAGTAATCCGACCAGGTGATGTCCTCTATATGATCCCATGCTATATACATGCTGTATGCCGTGATCATAGTGGGATCCAGTTCCTTTATCCGTTTAAGCGGTGCAGCTTTCAGGCTCGTAATGATGCATCTGTCGTGCATATCATTATCATTTATGATCTGCAGCACTTTTTCTTCAAGTTCATGATCGTACTTTGTCGGTTTGATCTCGACCTGCAGCCTTATATTGCTGTTCTTAAATGTTTTAAGTACCTCATCAAATGTCGAAAACTTAAGGCCCGCATATTCATCCGAAAACCACGAACCGCAGTCAAGTTTTTCCAGTTCCTGATATGTAAGCTCATGTACATAGACTTTTTTCCCTGTGACGCGCTTTAGATTGTCATCATGGCTTACGATCATCACTCCGTCTTTTGTCTCGTGTACATCAAACTCCACCCATTCCGGTTCTTCTGCAAGGGCAAGCTCAAATGCCGGCATAGTGTTTTCCGGAGCGACGACAGAATCTCCTCTGTGCGCTACGATCCCGGGTTCATTTGGTTTTGCTGTCATTGAACCAAGATATGGACGAACTTCCATCAGACCGTATATCCCGGCGCTGAGGATTATAACGGCTGCGATAAGTTTCTGCCTGACTGAAGGTGTTGACTCATTAAAAACCTTCGGTCTCTCCGGTTTTACACGCGCTTCTTTCATATATTGAAAATAAAGTGTAGTGAGCGCAGCGATATTTGTCATGGGATACGCAACTGCAGCAAAGAACCTTTTCACCAGATATATCGTGTTTGCAAGCCTGTATGCCTCGGACAATGATCCATTGCTTCCAAGCACCAGCCTTATCAGATCCTGAAAGTTAGCGGACACTACCGATGAAATGGATACGATAACAATATGAACTACCACATATAAAATACCCAGGATCGAGACGGTTTTAATAAAATTCCCCCGTATCAGCCTGAGACTCTTTTTACAGGCGGAGACAAAGTCTATATCTTCCAACACGAAGCAGTTCAGAGCAAAGATACATTTGAATTCCACTACCACAAAAAAGATATATATTGCTGTATAGATCAGATTGTATATTTCGTTATCACTTATATATTGTTCTACAAATCCGGGAATCTCCAAAAGTGATGACGCATTCGAAAGCGACAACACCTTTGTGAAAGGAAGCAGCAGTACTACATAAAATATGATCAGCCAGTTTCTCGGATGTGCACTTTTTTTACAGGCATAGAGTGAAGCTGCCATCATACCTGTGATCGTTGGCTTTGCGCCCATGCGAGCCATACTGAAGCCGTAAATGAGTGCTTCGATCTCCATTATGGATATAAAAGATATTATTATCCCAAATACCGGTAGGAGCAGTATCGCTCTAAAGGACGTGATCGCCGATATGAGGTTTTCCGGTCCTATATATGTTGTGCCGATTATTTTTTCAAGGCACCACTTCATGGTATCTCCAACGAGATTTCTGACCAGTGCCCCTATAAAAGTATATAAAAGGATAAAAGGCAGTATCTGCTTCCAGCTTTTACCGATCAGATTTGTTTCTTCTCTGATAAAATCACCAAAACTTATCCAATTCGCTTTTATCCGTTTTTTCAGTGTTTGTGTGATCCCCAATTTACTCACCCATTGTATATTTATAACCCAATTCTCTACTTGTGTATCATAGCCCCACAGTCGTAAAAAAACAACCGTTTGTATATTTTAAAGTATAGAAAAGGAGACCGCCTAAGCGGTCTCCCTATAAATTCTTTATATTGCTGGTTTATCAGATATTAAGAAGCTTGCTGTACTCTGTGAGCGCACCGTCTGTCTCGTGTGCAAGAACCTTCTTTGCAAGGACCTTACCGAGCTGAACACCTTCCTGATCGAAGCTGTTTACGTTCCATACGAAGCCCTGGAACATTACCTTGTTCTCGAAGTGAGCAAGGAGTGCACCGAGTGTCTTCGGATTCAGCTGATCACCAATGATGATGCTGGACGGACGTCCGCCCTCGAAGTTCTTATTCTTATTGTCATCAGCCTT
>CAMVTN010000107.1 GCA_947170415.1 uncultured Lachnospiraceae bacterium
TCTTCCATTTCTGATGAAGAAAATGGACGCTGCTTAAGACCACCGGCACGTATAGCCTCGATCCTGTCCTTTGGAAAAAACATCATCAGAAAAATGACTGCACAAATACATATCCCTTTATCCAGTATATTCAACAGGATATTTACAATTAAAAAAACGACAAATCCATTGATGCCGCTTATCTCACTTAACGTAACAACTGCAGTTGAAACAGCTTCCTTCTGCGGCATTTCAAAAAGAACCCACTGGAGGATCGCACTTATCCCCCCGCTTATGGCAGAAACCGTAACAACATATATAAATATATTTCTTAGCTTTGAAAGCCCTCTCTTCCATAAAAACGCCGATGTGTAAAGCGCGATAAGCACATTTACGATTCCAAAGTAAAACGTATCTCCATCGATAAACGAACAGAGCATATTTGTGACAACAGCCGTCAGTACTCCCGGAAACAGACCTGTGATCACCACAACCCCCATCGTTCCGATAGTATCGAGATACAGTGGTAGATCGAATCTGCAAGTCACGTAGTAAAGTATCACATTGACCGCTATGCCCGCCAGGATCGTTAGATTTCTCTCCCATCGGATATTTTTTGATTTATGCGAAAACACCTTCACCTTAAATCACCTCTAATATGTAAAAATGCTCGACAAAGCGGTCTGTAAAATAACAGACTGCTTCATCGAGCATGTAATTATCTATATGACAAAATACAGAGCCTTTTCGCTCTGCTGATATTTAACCCCTGTATACCCCATGTGCAAAGCCCCCTCAGCACAATTAAATCGCCTTCTTGTTTACCCTGTCATCATTTTATCAAAAATCACCCTTTAGACAAGATTTAAAATTAAATCTCCCTTAGTATATCCGCAAGACGGGCAAATTTTTCAAGTGAAAGCTCTTCTCCGCGAACTGTGGGCTTTTCTCCAAGCTTTTCGATCGCTTCGAGGATCTGTTCTCTGGTATATGCAAGGTTTGGAGCGTTTTTCAGACTATTCGATAGAGTTTTTCTCCTCTGGTTAAATGCTGCTCTTATGAGTTTGAAGAGCAGTTCCTCATCTTTTGTTTCAACAGCGGGCTTTTCGCGGACTGCAAGGTGTACAACTGTTGAACCTACTGACGGAGCCGGAAGGAAACATCTAGGCGGCACTTCCGCAACTATTTCTATATCAGAAAAATACTGAACAGCCAGCGACAATGAACCATAGGTTTTCTTTCCCGGATCAGACTTCATACGGTCTGCTACTTCCTTCTGGATCATGATAGTGATACTGTCTATCGGTGTTCTTGATTCCAAAAGCCCCATGATAATTGGCGTCGTGATGTAATAAGGAAGATTCGCAACAACCTTTATCGGTCTGCCGTCATTCTTCTCACGTGCAAGCTCAGCTATATCTACTTTCAGGATGTCATTATGGATCACGCTTACATTGTCATATCCTGACAATGTATCCTCAAGAACCGGTATCAGCTTATCGTCAATTTCCACCGCTGCCACTTCTCTCGCAGCTTCGCAGAGGTACTGCGTCATGGTTCCGATACCGGGGCCGATCTCCACTACAAAGTCGTCCTTTGTTACTCCCGATGCACTGATGATCTTTCTAAGGATGTTGTCATCTATGAGAAAATTCTGTCCGTATTTTTTGCGAACGGAAAAATCATGCTTTTTCATCACCGCCAGCGTACTGCTGGGATTTCCAAGTTCTGCCATTATATTCCTTTCTTTGTCTTATACGTCCTTTATATTATACAGTCTCAAAGCATTCTGATAGGTCGTATTGCATACTTCATCGGTCGTTATCCCTCGAAGTTCCGCGATCTCAGCGGCTACGAGAGGGAGAAAACCTGAATAATTCCTCTCTCCCCTATGGGGTGAAGGCGCGAGATACGGGCAGTCTGTTTCGAGGACTATGCGCTCTAACGGGATCTCTGCCGCGATTTCCTTTAATTTCTTTGAGTTCTTAAATGTCACTACTCCGCCGATGCCGATATAAAATCCCATTTTTATGTATTCTCTCGCCATCTCTTTTGAATAGGAATAACAGTGTACCACACCACCTATTTCTTCTGCATGCATTTCTTTCATTATTTCAAAAGTATCCTGCGCTGCTTCTCTTGAATGGATGATCACCGGCTTCTCAAGGCGTCTCGCCATTTCCAGCTGATAACGAAAGAATTCCTTCTGCACCTCATGGGGCGGATTTTCTTCCCAGTAATAATCAAGTCCGATCTCACCCACTGCAACTATTCTCTTATTATTTCGGATCTTTTCCTCGATTTCCTTTAGGTCTTTCTCAGAAACACCTTCAAGTTCTGACGGATGTATCCCAAGAGCCCCGTAACTCTGAGAATATTTCTCGATTATTCTTTCTACTTTTTCTATACTCGGCTTGTCAGATGCCACATCAACAAAATGCCTTACATCATTTTCCTTAAGGGATGCGATCACTTCATCCCTATCTTCATCAAATCGCGCATCATCATAATGCGCATGTGTATCAAAAATCATTTAGTTCTCCGATCAATGTTATTTATTTAGGGAACTTTTTGACTGTATTTTGTTCAAAAAGTTCCCTAATGCTGAAATACTCATATTCACTGCTCAAATGAATCTACCATATCCTGCAGTTCGATATAGCGTTCCATTTTTTCTTCAAGTTCCTGCTCTACGCGGGCTTTTTCTGCTGTGAGTTCCTGCAGTTTAACGAAATCTGTTGCGGCTTTGGGAATCTCTGCATCGATCTCGTCAGAGCGGGTCTGAAGTTTGTCGATCTCTTCTTCGATCGTATCGTATTCTTTCTGCTCCTTAAAAGAAAGCTTTTTCTTTTTGCGTTCAGGCTGGTTCTGCTTCCAGTTATTCTTATTTGTAGTTTCGGTATCAGCACCATCTGAAAGCTCTCCTGAGGATGAAGCTTTGGCAGAACCGCTGTCAGTCGTGCCATTCACATTCTTTCCTGTGTGCTCCAGATAGTCTTCGTATCCGCCTTCGCTCTGATGAAGGATACCATCTCCTTCAAATGAGAAAATACGTGTAACCACGCGGTCCAGGAAATATCTGTCGTGGGAAACTACTATTATAATGCCTGCGAAGGAATCAAGATAATCCTCAAGTATCTGCAGAGTACTGATATCCAGATCATTGGTAGGCTCATCGAGGATCAGTACATTCGGTGATTCCATGAGCACATGCAGAAGGTAAAGTCTGCGCTTTTCTCCGCCGGAGAGCTTAGATATCGGCGTATACTGCATCGGACCTTCAAAGAGAAAACGTTCACACATCTGAGAAGCTGAAACCAGACCGTCTGATGTGCGGATAAATTCTGCTGTATCTTTTATGTAGTCGATCACACGCTGGGATTCGTCGAGTTCTTCATTTTCCTGACTGAAATAGCTGATCTTTACGGTCTGACCGATCTCCACCTTACCTGTATCCGGCCGAAGGTTATTTGTAAGGATCTTAATGAGAGTGGACTTTCCGCAGCCATTAGAACCTATAATACCGATACGGTCTGTTCGCAAAAAATTGTAGGAAAAATCATGAAAAAGTGTATGATTCCCAAAACTTTTACTGATATTTTCAACTTCGATAGTCTTGTTTCCAAGTCGGGTCACTGCGGAATTGATCTGTACCTGACGTTCTTCAACGATCTTATCTCTGTCTCGTAATTCTTCAAATCGCTGGATGTGCGCTTTTTGCTTTGTAGAACGGGCGCGGGCTCCGCGAAGCATCCAGGCGAGATCCTTCTTAAAAAGAGCAGCCTTTTTTCGCTCTGCTGCGATCTCGTAGTCGAGTCGCTGCTGTTTCAGTTCCAGAAATCCAGAATAATTCTCTTCGTATCTATAAGTCTTTCCACGGTCGATTTCCAAAATCTGGTTTGAAACTTCATCAAGGAAGTAGCGGTCATGCGTAACCATAAGGATCGCGCCGCGATAGTGCTGCAGAAAGTTTTCCAACCACTCGATCATCTCAATATCGAGGTGGTTAGTAGGCTCGTCAAGTATCAAAAGATCGGATGACGCAAGAACTGCTGCCGCGAGGGCTGCGCGCTTTTTCTGACCGCCGGACAGGATCTCGGGATTTACGGAAGGGTCATTTATACCAAATTTACCAAGCATTGCCACGACTTCACCGTTGTGAGTCTGACCTGCATTTTTTCCGTATGCCATCTCTGCGACATTCTCCAGTAGAGATTTGCCGGTATTAAATTCCGGTGCCTGCGAAAGATAGGCGATCTTCAGACCATTATTTTTGATAACCTGTCCCTGATCCGGCTCCATAATCCCGGCAGCGATGGTCAGGAGTGTGGACTTTCCTGTGCCGTTTACGCCGATAACACCGATCTTGTCATGATCAGAAATTCCGACGGTAACATTATCAAGTACAGTACGTGTTCCAAGTACCTTTGTTATATTTTCAAGATTAAGAATATTTGCCATTGAAAAACCTTTCGTATTATATAGGAATCTGAAACATTATAACATAACAAAATACCCTTGGTTTCACTTAAGGTTTTGGCGATAAAATATAATAATGGCAGCGAAGCAATTCGTATCATCATCCGGAGTGTTAACGTAAAAAATGAGGTCCGATCTATGAAATTACTTTATGCAGAAGATGAAGTGGAAATGTCAGAAGCGGTTGCGGATATTCTTACATTTCATAAGTACTCGGTGGACGTGGTTGCAGATGGAAGAACTGCGCTGGAATATGCGCGGGCCGAAAATTATGACGGGATCATACTGGACATAATGATGCCCGGAATGAGCGGTCTTGAGGTGCTGACACAGCTCAGAAAAGACGGTAATACCACGCCGGTCCTGCTGCTCACGGCAAAAACTGCGGTAGACGACAGGATACAGGGACTCGACAGTGGTGCTGACGATTATCTGCCCAAACCATTCGTTATGGGAGAACTTCTGGCGCGAATACGTGCAATGCTCAGGCGGCGTTCGGATTATCAAAGTGAAGAGCAGACGATCGGAGACTTGACATTAAATCTGTCTACATACGAGCTCTCCAGTGGTGAGAAAAAAATCGTACTTCAAAATCTGGAGTACCGTTTAATGGAAACCCTCATGCTGAACCGTTCTGCATGGCTTTCTGCGGAAGATCTTCTGACTCGTGTCTGGGGTTATGAGTCAGAAGCGGACGTAGACACGGTCTGGGTATATTTATCGGGACTTCGAAAAAAAATAGCAAATCTGGGATCAAAGGTGCTTATCCGATCAAAGAGAAATATCGGATACAGGATGGAAATGCCATCAGAAGAGAAATAAGATATGATCAGATCACTGCAAAAAAAATTTATTCGGGCAGCCATGCTCGTAGTAACGATACTTTTAGTGTTCTTTCTCTTAGCCATAAATGCGGCCAATTTACTATTTGTTTCTAATGAAGAAAGTCGGCTTTTGACAAATATACTGGAGCATGAGTCTGCTCCTGAACCGAGGGACGAGATTGGCGGTGCTCCGGATGGTGTTCCTGAGGCGCCAAATCCAGATCCGGAGGCGCCAAAAGACGGAATAGATAAACAGATAGAAAAAATTCCTATTCTGATTGGTCCTGCAAAGAAAATACTCGGAAACAGACAGTATTTCACGGCGACAGTTTCTAAAAATGGGGATATTCGGGATAAGGATATTTCTCACATTTCAGAAGAAATGCAGGAACAGGCGGAGGATATGATCCTTTCTGTTTTTGAAAACAGGAAGACAAATGGTCGTATTGGTACTTATTTATTCAGAACGCGTGATATAGGAGATGGAACCGTTATTGCCTTCCTTAATACCGCAGAGCATCAGGCATCTCTTATCAGAGTTGCGCTTATCACGCTTGTGCTCGGTATAATCACGTGGTTTATTATGCTGGCTTTGGTCGTTTACCTGTCACGACAGGCAATTGATCCTATCGCCAGAAATATCGAGCGGCAGAAACAGTTTGTGACTGATGCGGGCCATGAGATAAAGACACCGCTCGCTATTATCACGGCAAATGTAGACGTGCTGGAACTTCATACAGGAAAGAGCAAATGGATCGATCATATCAGGTCACAGACAATGAGACTTAATGATCTGATGCAAAATCTCCTGACGCTTTCGCGGCTCGATGAAGCAAATGCGATTTCTGAAGCGGTTGTTTTTCATCCCGGCGAGATACTTTCTAAGCTTGCCGATGACTATGCTGAACCTGCAGAACTTCACGGTATTGAGATCATAAAAAATATAGATGTGAAAGCAGAGCTCAGGTTTTACCGTGAGAATTTTGAGAAACTATGCACGATCTTTTTGGATAATGCAGTCAAATATTCTAAGGATGGCGGTTTTATCAAGGTTGAGCTTATGCCGCAAAACCATGATATAGTGCTTATCTTTAGAAATAATTGCGAAGAATTGCCGGAGAATGATCCGCAGGAGCTTTTTGAACGTTTCACCCGCGGAGATCAGGCACGTACGCAGAAAAAGGGAGGATACGGCATAGGGCTCGCAATGGCGCGTGCTATTACAGAGGCTGAGGGTGGCCAGGTGAAAGCGTCCTACGAAGATGATAATGTGATCTGTTTTACGGTAAGATTAAAAAATATTAAGTGATTTTCGAATTAAGTTTAGGTTAAGTTCAGACTGTTATAGTATAACTGTCAACAGAAGCAAGGCATGGATGCCACGTTTCATCTTGACTGGGGATAGCGGCCTGACTGCTCCCACAGCCGACCGATAATATACATCCCTCACAATACCGGATAAATCGCCCGGTAGAGTGACATAACCACTTTTATGTGGTCTCCCTCTAAATAACTCTCCTGATACAGCTCGTGTGAATCCCCCAACTTTCACACGGGCTTATCTCTTTATATTTTTAGTCAATTTTCTCCAAATAACGCGAAGTTTTTAAATATTATGACTTTTGAAATGCAAGCATTCCAAAAGCCATGAAATGGGCAATGCTTCGCATCCTCATCACTCAATCAATAACACGCTAACATCATTTACATTTGTTCCGGTGGGGCCTGTGATTATCAGTGAATCTACTGCTTTTAAAGCATTGTAGGAATCGTTGTTGCTGAGTGCGTCTTTTATCTCAATTCCCTTCTCTCGTAATAGTCCTGCTGTTTCTCCTGTTACACATCCACCTGCGGCGTCTGTTGGGCCATCCGTGCCGTCACTTCCAAATGAAAGAACCGTGATTCCGCTCATTCCATCAATTTCTGCCGCCGCTGCCAGTGTCAGTTCCTGATTCCGGCCGCCTTTTCCTGTTCCATGTATATGTACCACAGTTTCGCCGCCTTCAATAAATGCCAGTTTCTTCCCCGTACCGCTGTATTTTCTTGCCATCAATCCCAATCCATGCCCTGCTTCACGAGCTTCTCCACCGAGATGATCAGTCAGTATCTTTGTCTCGTATCCCAGTTCTTCACAGATCGTCGCTGCCGCACGGCAAAGTTCTCTTACCGATCCGGTTATTACAGTCTGAACATTATCAAGGGTCTTTGG
>CAMVTN010000108.1 GCA_947170415.1 uncultured Lachnospiraceae bacterium
TCATGCTTATAGTAAACACCTGTTGCTATAGGAAAACGGGATACGTCACGCTTTCCGTGATCGTAAACACTATGAACATCCGGTGGAAAGATCGACTGCGTGTCATCATTTACTGAAACTGCCGGATTAGCCCACCATAAAAATGTCTGCGGCAGAGGAGTCCTGTTATAAAGCTGTCCTGTGATCTTTAGATATGCTTTATCCGGATAGATCGTAAACTTCGTTACGACCTTTGTTCCATACATCTGATCCACATCTCCGATAAGGAGAGATTTTCCGCCATCAGTATTATCAACTATCGCATAATCCGTCGGCATAAACGTAGTAGGTCTGTGGTGCTGAGGCCAGTTAAATTCAATTCCTCCTGAGATCCACGGACCGGTCAGTCCTACCAGCGCCGGCTTTATCACCTGATTGTAGTAAACAAAATCATAATCGTTAGTCTTGTCGTAAGCTCTCTGGATACGGCCGCCAAGTTCCGGCAGTACCATTATTTTTATATATTTATTTTCAAGAAAGACGGCATGATACGTGTGATCAGTCTTCTTTCTGCTTATTTCCTGCGTTGTGGGATACGGGTAGATCTTTCCGGAGCTTCCCTGATAAACCCTGTGCTCCAGAAACATTGGATTTTTGTCAGGCTTACCAACTTCATAGGTCGGTATCACTACATTTTCTTCCCAGACATTAAATGAATCCATTATTCTGCCTCCATTGCTTATGTTATACTTAAAATAATCGAATAAAATCCGTAATAAAGAGCGCAATTAACAAAGGTTCGAAACGCATTTCCAATTTTTCCAAAAAGGGGACTATATGATCTCGACCGAAATCAATGTACAGGAAGATTCCGAATACTTTCTCTATACCCCAAGTACAAATGCCCGTGAATTGCTTTTCTATCCAACTATAATTGGTCATTTCACCTATCTTCCGGGGTACTATATCCATCGAAATAATTTTGACAGCTTCTTACTAATCCTTATCGAAAAAGGCCGGCTGGAACTGAAGATAAATGGTTCTAACTACATTGCAGAACCCGGAAGCCTTGCTTTTATCGACTGCTACAGTCCACATGAGTATGGAAGCCTGAACGGCTGCACCTGCCTATGGATGCACTTTGACGGATGTATGACCCGTAAATACTTTGACTATATATACCGTCATTTCGGTTCCGTGATCATCCCTTCAAATTTCCAGGCTGTTCACTATGAACTGGAGACCATGTACCGTGCCTTTCGCAATCATAAATTCATTGATGAGCCTCGAGAATCTCTTCATATCACTGCCATTCTTAACAGTCTGCTGTCAATACGTGTAGATTCCTCGACTCAGATTTCCGCTGCCCTGAAACGAGCCGTTAATTATATAAACGAACATTTTTCCGAACCGGTTTCTCTCGAGGACCTGGCTCATGAGGCTTCGTTAAGTCCATATTATTTTTCCAGATCCTTCGCAAAGGAGACGGGCATGTCGCCTCATCAGTACCTTATCGCGGTACGTATCTCCTCTGCGAAGTACCTTTTATCAACCACGGCCATGACCGTGAAAGAAATTGCTTATCAGGCAGGTTTTTCGGATGAAAGCAGTTTCTGTGCCTCTTTTCGTAAAAGAGAAGGGATCACTCCGACTGCTTACCGCGCGGAAAGCGCACATCCTGCATCCTTACACTAAATTATTCAGCTGCTGCCCCCATTACTTCCTTATAATTTTCAGGAGTAACTACTGTTGCATCTACTGCTGTCTCCATTGTAGGCTCTTCGCCATTAATAGCCTGCATCAAAACATCAATGGAGCCCTTTCCGACCTGATCGGATGAGAAATAAGCAGAAGCTTTCATACATGTGCCATCTGCACCCTTATTGTTCCACTCATCCTTTGCCATATATGCACCAAGACCTACTACACATGCATCCTTATCAAGACCTGCGCTTTCAAGAGCACGGCATGCACCGATAGTTCCTTCTTCGTTTGCTCCTGTTACGAGCCACTTTTTAATCTCAGGATGAGCTGTGATCACTGATGTAGCAGCTGTGTTGCCCTTGTCTGTAGTTCCGTCATAGTCAGCCTTGAAGATCCTTGCTGTATCAAAATCCGGGCAAAGCTCTGTAAACTTGTCCTGTTCTCCCTCTGCTCTCGGAACACAGCTTGTAACTGTATCCATTGTCATGATGAGAAGACCACACTCTTCATCTGTTGCGAGATTATTGTCTTTTACATAATTTGCAACCCACTCACCGTTTGCTGCACCGATATTGTATCCATCGATTCCAACCCACGGAGCGATCTTTGTTCCGTCTGTCTCAAGAGCATCATCCGCTGAAACAACAGGAATACCGGCTTCTTTACACTTATCTACTACAGCCTGAGACATTGTCTGATCCGGTACGCAGATAACGATTCCGCTTGCCTTATTTGCGATAGCATTATCTACAGCCTTCAAACACTCTTCCGGGCTCATCTTTGCATCTACATAAGTAAATGTTCCGCCTAATTCTTCAACCGCTGCCTTCGCTGCATTTCCTTCATCGATGAACCAGGTCTGATCACCAGCCTTATAAATGCCATATATATTCAGATCTCCGGTTGCTGTAGTCTCCGCCGCTGCCGATCCGGCTGTTTCTGAAGCTGCTCCACCATCTGCTGCCGCTGTCTCTGCCGCCGGTGCAGGGGCACTCGATGCTGCCGGTGTAGCCGCATCATCGCTGCATCCTGCAAGTAAGGTAACTGCACATGCCATTGTCAGTAATACAGAAATAACTTTCCTCTTCATACTTTCCTCCATTCGACCGCCCTTCACGATCAATATAAGAATTTATTATGTTACTCATACCGGCTCTCACCGGTGCATTACCTTAATATCATGCATTCTTCATGCTTGCTTCCAGAAGTTCCTTCTCCCGTCTCTGCTTACGTATATAGTCAGAAGTAAGAGCAAAGAGAAGCAAAGCTCCACGGGCTACGTACTGCCAGAATGACGACACATTTACCATCGTAAGTCCTGTGTTGAATGCCTGTATCAAAATGATACCGATAAAGGTTCCTGTCATATCACCCACACCACCTGCAAAAGATGTACCTCCAAGAACCACAGCCGTAATGGCATCAAACTCAAGGTTTATATTTGCTGCCGGCTGACCTGCGTTCATTCTCGCCGCAAAGACGATACCACCCATGGACGTAAGGATTCCCATCATTATAAAGCTCGTAAGGATTATCCTCTGCGGATCAAGTCCTGCCAGTCTCGCTGCCTGTTTATTTCCGCCGATAGCATATACACTTCGTCCAAATTTTGTCTTTGACAGGATAAAGCCAAATACGCACATGCAGATGATCATCGTCCATACTGCAAAAGGTATGCCGATAAAACGCACCGAACCCAGTTTATTAAATGCCTGATTACTTATGGATACCGGCTTACCATCACATATGATGTATGCTGCACCTCTGACTATCATCTGGCTCACAAGCGTCGCTATAAATGCCTCGATCTGGATCTTATTTACCATCCATGCGTTAAAAATTCCTACGACTATGCCTACACAGATAGTCAGTATGATCGCTAACGGTATCGGAAGTCCTGCCTTTAAGAACAGCGCGACTGTTACTCCCGAAAGTGCTGCAAGCGATCCGGGCGACAGATCATTTTGCATTGCTATGATCAGATATGTATGTCCGATCGCCACCATTCCTACCAGTGATGCTGCGATCAGGATATTAACGATATTTGTCACCGAAAGGTAATTTTTGTTGAGACTCGTAAAGAGAATAAATACGAAGACTATAGCAAGAAACAGCACAACTTTCTCTCCACTCACAGCCTGCGGAAGCATCCTCTTTTTTGCTTTTTCACTCATTTTCATCCTCCCCTATCATTCCAAGACTCAAGAGCCTGTCTTCACTTGCCTCCTCAGCGCTTATCTCGCCGGATACCTGCAGTGACCGCATGACGATTATCCTGTCTGCCAGTCCTATAACTTCCGGAAGCTCGGAAGATATCAGTATCACGCCCAGTCCTTTCTTTGCAAAACTGCATATCATTTCATAAAACTCTGACTTAGCGCCAACATCGATTCCCTTCGTCGGTTCATCGAGGATAAGAACCTGGGGATTCGTGGCAAGTCCTCTCGCAACAATGCACTTTTGCTGATTTCCTCCGGACAGCTCTACTATTTTCTTTTCTTTGTTGGGAGTCTTTACATTAAATTCCTTTATACTTTTCTCAGCCTGCTCTATCTCTGCCTTTCTGTCTATCACACCAATATTATTTGAGTGTTTATCCAGGAGTGATATATTGATATTTCCGTCAACGCTAAGATTCGCAAGTATTCCCTGCATCTTTCGGTCTTCCGGAACCATGACTATTCCATGCTCCATTGCTTCCTTTGGTGATCTGATCCTTATCTTCTCCCCATTAAGGATCACTTCGCCGGTCTTCATCTTATCCGCACCGACTATCGCACGCATAACTTCTGTTCGTCCTGCGCCCACAAGTCCGGAAAAGCCAAGAACTTCACCCCTTCTTAGTGTAAAAGATACAGGTTTCACATAATCCGACGATACATTTTTTACTTCCAGCAGTACATCTCCGATTTCCTTATTACGATCTAGATTCTTATATATATCTCCCAGATCCCGGCCAACCATCATCTTTATCAGCTGCTTATCTTCGGTATCTTTTGTGACAACTGTGTCTACATATCTGCCATCCTTAAAGATAGCGACTTTATCAGTTATCTGATGCAACTCGCTCATTCTGTGCGAAACATATATAACAATCTTGCCTTCATCTCTGAGCTTCCTGATGACTTTGAAAAGTGACTCTATCTCATCATCACTAAGGCTCGCCGTGGGCTCATCAAAGCAGATAACACGGAGATTCTCTCTGCTGCAGGCTTTCATGATCTCAACCATCTGCTGGTAAGCAATACTCAGATCTTTTACCTTTGTTTCCGGCCGTATCGGTAATCCAAAATCCGCTATGATCTTTGCCGCCCGCTCATTGGCTTCACGTGTATTTATGACTCCGAATTTAGAAACAGGCATACGCCCAAGGAATATATTTTCAGCAACAGACAGTTCCATAAGGATCTGCCGTTCCTGATATATGACACTCACTCCGGCTTCGATCGCTTCGTGCGGAGACCTGAAATGTTTCTCTTCATTATCAAGCAGATATTTTCCATCAGTTGGTTGATAGTCTCCATTCAGTACCTTTAAGAGTGTTGACTTTCCTGCCCCGTTTTCACCAAGAAAAGCCAGAACTTCTCCGCCCGATGCTTTAAAAGATACGTTGTCCAGTGCTTTTACGCCGGGAAAGTATTTAGAAATATTCTGAAACTCCAGGATATGCTGCATACTCCCTCCTATCCTCTGCCGAACCTGCCATAAATCCGGCTCTTATGGCTTTATTTTATCGTTATGGAAGTAGGAAGTAATTATAAAAAGAAGTGTAAATATATTGAAATCTTGCTCTTAAAATTTTCGAAAAACTGAAATCCTAAATTTTTTACAGTTGTATTGTCAGACCTGCACAAAACATACAGCATTTTATTGTGAGAATGGTGTTTTGCTTTCCATGCAGCATAAATTTAAAACAAGATCAGCCGTCCGGAGGTAACGCCGGTCGGCTGATCTCGTTTCAAAAAACTTTAATAGGGTGATAATTAGGAAATCAAATCTCACGAGGGGTGTTGGATTGATATTCCATTTAGGGGGATACAAAAGGATCGAGTTCGAATGAAGGGGGAGGAACAAAGAGAATCCTTTTGTATGTGTATATATAATAGAACATAATTGTTTCAAATATCCAAACAAAGTGTGAACATAAGCTTAGGATTTCTTAAGGTTTGGATTAATAATTGAGAAAAAATCGCAATACCGGGGATTGGTGTTGCATATTTTTTGCTCCAATAGTAAGTTGTAACTAACCAAAAAGTTAGCATGTGCTATATGTAGAGGTGGATAAAAAGTGAGTATAAGGGCAAAGATCGCTGAAACAGCGGTCAGATCAATGAACATGAAAAAGATATTTGACCTTCCCGAGGAACAGCTTTTGGAAAAAGTAAAGGAGATGAACAAAAAGCGCGGAAGGAAAGCAGGCATTTAATGAGATTCTTGAATATATCAGTTGAAATAATGTAAAGGAGGCAGAAAATGGATCTTACTCTTGGAGATGTTGAAACTACGGCGTTGATACCACTTGTGATAAAAGCAAATGAATCTCTCCGTCCAAATGCAAGGATTTATGATGGAAAGGCAGTTGAAATAATTCGGTTTCTGCAGATAGACACGAAAAAATACGACAACTTTATGTCGCACGAAGGTGTGATAGCGAGAACTATCATGCTCGATCGTAAGCTTAAAGCAATAATAGCAGAAAAGCCCGATGCGGTAATTGTTAATATAGGCGCCGGCTTTGATGACAGATTCAGCAGGGTTGATAATGGAAAAATCCGATGGTTTGATGTGGATTTTCCTGATTCCATCAAAGCGCGCAGAAAAGTCTTTCCTGAAAGAGACCGTGTAAAAATGATAGAAGGTGATGCACTGGAAAGTCATTGGTGTGATGAGGTAAAGAAAGCAGTAGGGAATGAGGACGTAAAACCTATTGTCATCGCAGAAGGACTTTTCATGTACCTCACGATGGAGCAGATACGCACTTTGCTGAACGTGTTAAAGAATAATTTCCGGACAGGTGGTACGCTTATCGCAGAGCAGAACTGCAAGATGATGCAGGGTAACGAAAAGTATCACGATACCGTAAAGACAACAAAGGCACACTTTATGTCCGGTACGGACTCGGCGCAGGAGATCGCAGACCTTACAGATGGATTTACTCTCATTGAAGAACGAAGTTTCAATGAAGAAATGAAAAAGTACACACTCGGCGGAAAGATATTTGCATTTTTACTTCCGAAATTGAATGACCGTTGGGCGTTGTTTATATGGTAAGAAAAGCCGGATGTTCTGATGATAAAATCAGGCATCCGGTTTTTGCTAATTGTCTTTTTCAATTATTATCCAATATTCTAAACACTTCCTGCATATCATCTGCAAAGTAGATTTTTGACAGATCTTCTTTTCTGACAAAATCCGCCTCACACATCTTTTCTATCTGTACTTTTAGTGAGTCATAAAAACCATTTATGTTGCAGAGAATACAACATTTATTATGTAAACCAAGCTTCGAGTAAGACATTACTTCTGCTATCTCTTCCAGTGTTCCGGGACCTCCGGGAAGAGCCACATAGTGATCGGCAAGCTCTATCATCTTTGACTTTCTTTCAGCCATAGTTTCTGTGATAAACAGCTGATCCACATCTTCATACGCATGCCCCTGATCAACCATAAACTGCGGGATAACACCGATCGCATTACCTCCGGCTTTCAATGTGTGATCTGCAACAGTATTCATAAGCCCTGAGTTTCCGCATCCCCATACCAGTGTTCCGCCGTGGC
>CAMVTN010000109.1 GCA_947170415.1 uncultured Lachnospiraceae bacterium
TGCCGTCACAAGATCCTTAGTCTTGCTCGTCTGCCAATTCCGACACTTCCGCGTTCATATATATTATCGAAACGAACTCGTTTCGCAACGAAAGCTATCATACCGCAACGCGTCCCATCTGTCAACACATAATTTATTATTTTTTGAATTTTTTTGAAATACTTAAATCTTCTGCTTATTGATCACCAAAATCCATCTGCAGATCCATATCATCTGTAACTACCTCTTCATCATCCGTATCTTCTGATGACGGTGTCGGTATAAATTCTGTCATATAGTCTTTTTGATCCAATCCATCAAGCATAGCAGGCAGGTTGATGATCACCCCATCCATATTGTACGGAATAGGAAGTTTCACCTGTACCTTTGATGCAGAACCTCCCTTTTCCTCTGTAATAACGAGCTGCATCTTGAAATCCTGCCCCATGGTATCAACCATTCCACGCTCACCGTCTTTAAGGCTCGCTACTTTTTCTCCATTGACCAGCACTTCGATCTTGTATGGAGTATCTATGGTCTTTCCACCATTTTCAAATGATTTGTTATCAAAATAAATCGTATGACCGCGTCCGATTATAAACATGGCAACTGCAATAAGAAGTATAACTGCCACAGCCGCGGCACGATATATCAAACTTTTCTTACCCATTTGCGTTCTCCTGCTCCAGTGCCAACTGCTGGCTTTCCTTGCTCTTGTTTTTCCTCTTATTGGTTTCATACATTATAAGTGCCACGGTTATGACTGCATATGAAACAAATACGCGGAAATATTCACCGATCATCGAGTCGCCCGTAATTACCGTTCCTGCCTTCGGTGCCACGATAAACATGGTATGGAAGAGAACGATTCCCAGGAAAACATTTCCTATAGACGCCTTATCAACTGATGCACCTCCAACAAGAAGTGCCGCTATACAAAACATACCTATCTGCGAATGCGAGCTGTAAGTCGCTATATTTCCCATATTCTGCAGATATATGATCATGCCGATGCCTGCAAGCACAGTGGAGAGTACCATTGATATGATCCTCGTCCGTTCTACATTTATACCAGCATCTCTTGCGACTTCCATATCCTGTCCAACTGCGCGCATATCCTGACCGAGTTTAGTCTTTCTGAACCAGATGATCACCAGACAGAGCACGAATACTACCAGAAAAGTGGCAACCGGTATTTTTACACCCGCGATCGTTAACGGTATCAGATTATCAAGTTTTTGCCTCATGGACAATAAGGACACGGTATTTCTGACACCGTAGCCTCTCGGAAGCTTTATAGTGCTGTGCTTAATGGGGATTACCGGACCCATGAGATAAAGAACTATGAGCTGATAAATACCATTGATAAAGAAGCTTATGATATAGCTTGTGATCATCTCTCTTCCCTTTGCCATGTTCAGGACTTTTCCGCAAAAAAGTCCGAGCAAAGCGGATATCGGGATTGAAATGATCATGGCAAGAACCATTCCTGGGATACTGACGATCTGCCAGTCACACACCAGTATGAGTCCGATCTCACCTGCCATAGCACCAAGTGTCATACTGAAATTCAGACCCATTCCTGCCATGATAGGTATCAACAAACTCAATATCAAAAAGGCGTTTCGTCCCATTCTGGTTACTATCTCATTTATAAGGTAACTTGGTGACAAACCTGATATCGGTGCACATATCACGCATATGATCACAAACATGATGGGAACCGAGAAGCGCCTTAAATAATCGCCTAAACTATTCTTACTCATTTTGTTCCCTCCGTTTTTCTCGTAAGAGCATACAGGATCATACCGTTAGATACTATTATCCTTATGACCTCACTCATATCCAGATGAATCATGTTATTCATGACTGTAGGAGTCATCGTTACTATTCCCTGAAACAGTATAGTTCCGATTATCACGTTCATTATAGAAGCCTTATTTACCGAAGCACCGCCTATAAGGATCGCCGAAACAGCCGGCAGAGCCATGTAGAATGGTGCCATGTAAAGCTGTATAAAACCAAATCCCTGCTCGTAGACCAGTATTCCGATCGCAGCGAGCCAGGTAGACATGACAACAGATATAAGCCTTATCTTGTCAACATTTATTCCCGCCGATCTGGCAAATTCAGGGTTCGATCCTACTGCCGTCATGGCCGTTCCTGTCTTTGTGTGCAGAAATGCCCACATCGCAAAGGCAAGTACTATGAAGAAAAGGATCGCTCCTGTGGGGATCATCAGATTTCCAATATTTATCTGAAGTATCTTTGCAAGAGCCTGTGTGTAATACCCTTCAAGAGAAATCGTTGTTCTCAGGCCCTTTCCTGCCATTCCCCATACCATGTTTGGACTGTGATACGGCAGAAGCAGCCACATCATACACATCAGAGATACCGATGAAAAGCCTACATAAGTCGCTATCATCATCTCTCCGCCCTTTATCTTGTTTAGGAGCCATCCATAAACCGTTCCCAGTACAAGAGCGAACGGTGTCGCAAGAAGTGCCGCCATTACAAACGAAACAGCTCCTGTAAAACCAAGTTCTATTGACAATGTTGCACCTAAAAGTCCGGAAATAATACCGAGCGGAAGTCCGAAATTCAAGCCGCACCCTGAATGGACCATAGGAACCATCGCAAGTACGAGAACTCCATTCCAACTAAAGCGATTAATGATATTGGAGATCTGCGTCGGAAGATCCGCTCCCACAAAGGGCGATACTACAAGTAACAAAACCAGAAATCCAGTAATAATAAGTCTGGGAAGTCCAAACTCCTGTGCTGCATTCCTGATCCTTTCATTGAAAGCATTTTTCTGAGTTTGTTCACTCATATCAGCAACTCCTATGTTCAGCAATTTTTAAGCATCAGTTCACCAAACTTCTCAAGTTTTTCACCGGATGGAAGTATTCCTGCAACCTTTCCTCCGGATATGATCGCGATCCTGTCACAAGTCTGGCGTAATTCCTCTAACTCAGAAGAAACCATGACTACTGTGACACCTTTTTCTTTATTAAATTTTTTTAATGCATCGAGAACCAATGCTTTTGCTCCGACATCTATTCCTCGTGTCGGCTCACTTACAAACAACAACTTCGGTTCCAGCGCAAAGGCTTTGGCAAGGCACACCTTTTGCTGATTTCCTCCCGACAGTTCCTTCGCTTTTTGTGTCGTGCTTGTACATTTTATTGCAAGCTCATCGATATATTTTGATGTTATCTCTTTTATTGCCTTATCATCTCTCCATTTGATAAGTCCCCCGAGATAAAGCTTCAGGAATTTATTCTGAACCTGCATCGCGGGAAAAGCGATATTCCATTCAAGAGATTCATCAAGCAGAAGTCCCACACCTCTCCGATCTTCCGATACAAATGCAAAAGATGCGTCCAGGCATTTTCTCGGATTATTAAGTGGTATTTCTTCGCCGTTAAAAGTAACCTTTCCGCCTGCAGGATACAGTCCCATGACTCCGTTTGGAATACCGAGTTTTCCCTGTCCTGCAAGACCTCCGATACCGAGTATTTCTCCTTCTCTTACATCAAGTTTTACATTTCTAACTGTTTCTCCGGGCATATCTACCCAAAGCTTATCGATAGATAAAATGATCCGCTTATCTTTTCCCGTGTCTTCTGTGACATATGAAGCACTGCCGGCTCCCACATCCCGGCCGACCATCCATTTGGTGATCTCTGCAACAGATGTGTCCTTTGCGTTGACTTCATTCACTACACGTCCGTCCCGCATGGTAACGACGCGGTCACACACTGCCAAAATTTCTCCCAGCCGGTGTGTGATGAAAATGACCGCTATACCGCGTTTCGCCATTCCACGTATAGATTCCAGTAATGCCTCTGCTTCTTTTTCCGTCAGGACCGCCGTCGGTTCGTCCAATATCAAAAGCTTTAACTGCTCTTTTGAAAGCTCTCTTGCTATCTCCGTGAACTGCTTATGGCCTACAGGCATATCACTGATACGCATGTCCTGATCTATGTTAACGCCCATTTTCCTGATCGCTTCGTCGGCGCGTTTGTCCATTTCCTTGCGGTCCAATGTGTCCATTCTGTCGCTGAATAGTTCCGACAGCACGCTCTTTTTCTTTGATTCTCTGTTTAACAGGATATTTTCCGTTGCAGCAAATCCGGGGATCAAAGAAAATTCCTGATGGACCATCCCTATTCCTTTTTCGATTGCCTCAAAAGGAGAATTGAATGATACTTTTTCCGAGTTAAGGATTATCTCTCCACCATATCCGCCTGTCTCTCTGATAACATCCGCTCCAAAAAGGATCTTCATCAATGTAGACTTACCCGCACCATTTTCTCCGACGAGACCTATTACTTCGCCTTCTCTCAATGTCAGGTTTATATCTTCAAGAACCTGATTTCCGAAAAAATCTTTTCTTATATTTCTCATTTCCAGAAGCGGTGCTTTTTCCATGATTTACCTTTCTTTAAAATTGAGAGGAGATAAATCAATACCTCCTCTCAAAATCTCTGTATCAAATTTCCATTGTAACTGTGCAGTGTTTCACAGTTTTTTACGGATTACTTTGTTGTGAAATACTTTTCAGGAACTTCTACATCTGTTGAACCCATGTAATGTCCGGGATCACCCATGATATAAGTATCCTGATAGATAAGGAATGTATTATCAGCCTTTACGCCTGTATCTGCATTTGTGTAATTTGATCCATTCCATGCAGCGCCGGGTGAGAATACTTCGTATGCCTTTGAAATATCATCGATATCAGTGAGCTCGCTCTTTCCATCGATAACGTTCATTGCATGCTGTGCAAGTCCTGCTGAAACAGTATAGCCATAGGAATATGCCCATGTACCAAACTTACCTGCACCACCCTTTTCTACGATGGCACTCTCAACCTTTGCAAGGATCTTCGTAAAGTCGCCTGCTTCTTCTGTAAGGTCAAGACCGAGAGCTCCGGGATAACCCATAAGAGGTGACGGCAGATCTGCTTCGATAAAGTAGCCGCCATTCTCAAGAAGTCCTCTTAAAAGAGGCTCTGTATGTGCATCATTTGTACAGAAATATGCTGAATTCTTGCCGTACTTTTCTACCCATTCCGGTACGTGCTCAGCGATGTATGCCTGTGCACCGGGAACACCTACATCTGTTGTAGGATCGGGAGCAGATTCCATAACGAATTTCATGCCGAACTCTTCACAAGCGGCCTTCATTATAGCTACTCGACGGCTCATTGTTTCATAAGACAGATGACGTGGGAATGAGATATGAACGAAAGTATCACATCCAAGCTCATGTGCTGTCCTGATGATAAGATAACCACGAGCAACAAAGTCGTTGTTACATACCAGATCAGCTGCACTTCCGATTTCCGGAAGGTCTTCATGAGACTCACCTGCGATACAGATAATGTCAGGTCTTCTCTCCTTGATCTGACGGAAAGCTTCTGTAGTACCCGGAATCGCCTGGTTTACAATGATAGCCTTCATCTTTTCATCATCAGAAAGATTAACGATGGTCTGGATAGTTGTCTCAAGCTCTTCTGTAAAGTTATCCGGATAAGTTGCCAGGATCACCCTGTCTTCTCCATACTTTTCCTGAAAAGCCTCAGCGCCTCGTCTGTCATCTTCTGACTGAGAAACCGAACCTGTTACGATACCGATATGATAATCGTCAGATGCCTCAGTTCCCTCCACAGAACTTGCAGCCTCCGCAGATTCAGTACCGGCAGCCTCCGTCTCGACTGCCGCAGCAGAGGAAGTTTCCTCTACCTTTTCGATAGTTGCACCGCCACTATTTCCGCATGCTGTGAGTAAAGAAGCAAGCATTACAGTGACTGTCATGATACTGACCCACCTTCTCATAATCACTTTCCTCCTTTGACGTTTTAAAGTACCAACAAATAAAGTATATCGACATTCTGTCGAATTGACAATACAAAACATCAATTTTAAAGAGGAAGACTAACAAATTATTGTCATTAACGCTTGAACATTTACAAATTAATGTACCACCTTATTTCTCTTCATGAAGTAATGATAGTAAACAAAAAAGGCTATGGATGAAATGACCCAAGTGATCGGATAGCATGACATCAGTACCTGGATGATATGTGCAAACGGCAGCACGCATAAAATCCATACCACACGTACCAGACATACTCCGACGCAGGTAATGATCATCGGTGTGACTGAATTTCCCATACCTCTGAGCGCTCCGGAATAAACTTCTACAAACAGGTATGTTGCGTAAGTAGGAGTCAAAAATTTGATCATCATAGTTCCGATCTCGATCACCTTTTCATCAACCGTAAATATAGTCAGAACATTTCCGCCAAAGAAATAAATGAGCGAACTGATAAAGACATTAGAAACTGCTGTCATGGCTATGCAGATATTTACACCTTTTAATATCCTGTCCTTTTTACCGGCGCCATAATTCTGTCCGACAAAAGTCATTATCGACGTTCCAAAGGAATTCATTATCATCCAAAAAATAAGATCTACTTTTTCATACGCCGCCCATGCTGCCACAGTATTTGTACCAAAGCTATTGATCGATGTCTGGACAAGCACATTTGAGCTCGTGTACATAAGAGACTGCATGCCACTCGGCAGGCCTATGCGAATGATCTTTGCCAATACATTTTTATTTATCTTCAACTCCGAAATGATAAGTCTGCAGGGACCATCCATACGCAGCAGGGTTGTAATGACCATTCCGGCGCTTATCACCTGGCAAAGAACTGTTGCAAAGGCCGCACCCGCTATTCCCATCCTGAAAACAATAACAAATAAAGCATCCAAAACAATATTGGATCCGCAGGAAATAATAAGGAAAAGAAGCGGTTTTTTAGAATCTCCTAACGCTCTCAATATAGATGCACCCATGTTATAGATATAATTAGGGATCATTCCCATAAAAAAGATGCGCATATATATTTCAGAACTTTTATACACATCAGAAGGTGTACCCATCGCCTGCAGCATAACGGGAGTAAAGATGATCCCGATGATCATTATCGCTAAACCCGAACACGCAGAAAACACCAATGCTGTATGTACTGCTTTCTTAACCTCACGATGATTCTTTGCGCCAAAGTACTGCGATATTATTACGGCCGCACCATTTGACACACCTATAAAGAAGTTTATAAAGACAGCCAGGATAGTTCCTGTAGAACCTCCAACAGCCGAGAGCGCCACTTTTCCAAGTGTACGTCCGACAATTATGGCATCCGCAGTGTTATATAGCTGCTGGAAAAAGGTACCAAACAGCAAGGGAAAGAAGAACATCAGAAGCTGACTTGATATCCTGCCCTCTGTCAGCGCAAGGCTCCTATTATTTTTACTTGTCTCAGAAACAACCATTTTCATATCCTCCAGCCTTCTTATAAGAAAGAATCGGCTTAAAATTATTTTCTTATAAG
>CAMVTN010000110.1 GCA_947170415.1 uncultured Lachnospiraceae bacterium
GAGTTGCAGCCATGATGGCGGAGCCGACTGCTGTTACGATGACGCCTGAAACGATAGCTTCCATAAGACCCTGTCCGAATACGACACCAAGGATCGTATTGAAAACAGCTGCCTGTGACATCTGCTTTGCCTCAGCATATGCTGCGGAATAAAGAACTGCGATACCGCCCATAACAAGGATAGTATTTGTAAGAGCTCCTGTGACGCCTGCAACAGCGAGTGCGATCGGTCTGGATGTCTTTGCCTTGATAGCCTTGCGAACACCCTTATAGATGTAGTAAGCAACGACGCCGATCATTATACGTGATACGAAACAGGTGAAAAGTGTACGGAAGATTCCGCTGACACCGAACATACCAAAAGAAACTACAGGTGAAAAAGCGAAACTCATTACACTTGGGTTGATAGTGTTGTTAATGAAGCTTGTTGCACCAAATACGCCGCCGAGAAATGCTCCCTTTTTCGGACCGAGAAAGATGGAACCGATTATAACAGGGATGTGGATCAGGGTCGCTTTGATCAGGATAAGATTGATATATCCGAGATTTGGAACGAACGCCATGATCAGAATGATAGCAGTGAAAAGTGACAAAAGAACCAGGCTCTGAGTACGATTGTGCACGCCTGTAGATGCAGCAGCTGTGTTGTTATTTTCCATAATAAATCCTCCTTGGTTGCTGTTCTACCGATGCGCTCTTCACGCTCGTCGTATTGCCGCGGCACCGATTTGCCTTTACGGGTGCGAAACAGATACAGCACACGTGAAAAACTAACATATTGATATTCTTTTGTCAATTATATAGGAATAAATAGGGCAATGAAATAACAATTGTGTATTGAAAAAAACATTTCACGGTGGTATATTAAAGCACGTGTGCATCATGAACGGACTAATGTCTTTAATAAGCGGACAGTTTTTAACGTTAATCCGTTAAAGAAAGACACGCGAAAGCACGTAAAACACAGCAATCATAAAATTGCACACATGAATACGGCAGGCGGTTGGTAAAAAAGGAGAAAACAACAAATGGCACTGACATTATCGGAAAAGGCAAAGAACGTAAAACCTTCATCTACTCTGGTGATCACAGCTAAGGCAAAGGCTCTTAAGGCAGAGGGAAGAGATATTGTAGGATTCGGAGCAGGTGAGCCGGATTTCCCTACACCTAAGAATATCTGTGATGCAGCGATCAAGGCAATTCAGGATGGTTTTACAAATTACACACCGGCATCAGGTATAAATGAACTTAAGGAAGCCATTTCACAGAAGTTCAAGAGATTTAATCACCTTGATTATGCAGCTGATCAGATCGTTATCAGCAACGGTGGAAAGCACGCGCTTACCAATATTTTCCGTGCCATCATCAATCCGGGCGATGAAGTGATCATCCCGGCACCTTACTGGCTTTCTTATCCGGAGATGGTTAAGCTCGCAGGCGGCGTACCGGTATTCGTATACGGAGAAACTGCGAATAATTACAAGGTTACTGCTGAGCAGCTTGAGAAGGTTGTAACTCCTAAGACAAAGGCTCTTATCATGTGTAATCCGAATAACCCGACAGGAATGATCTATTCCCGTGAAGAGCTGAAGCCTATTGCTGATTTCATCGTGAAAAATGATATATATTGTGTATCTGATGAGATGTATGAGAATCTCATGTACACAGGAGAAGAGTATGTGAGCATGGCATCATTTGGTCCGGAGGTTTATGAGAGGACCATTACTTGCTCAGGTCTCAGTAAGAGCTACTCCATGACAGGCTGGAGAGTAGGTTACACAGGTTCTACTAAGGAGCTTGCAAAGGTTATGGGTTCTGTACAGTCCCACAGTACTTCTAATGTAAACTCTGTTGCACAGAAGGCTGCTGTTGAAGCTCTGAACGGTCCTCAGGATGAAGTAGAGTCCATGAGACAGGCATTTGAGGAGCGTGGTAAGTACATTTATGAGAGAGTTGTTGCCATGCCTTATGTGACAGCACCGAAGCCGGAGGGAGCATTCTATCTTTTCTGTGATTTCTCTGAGGCACTTGAGCTTTGCTACAAGGGTGAGAAGATCGAGACTACTCACAGACTCGCAGAGATCCTCCTTAATGATTATGAGGTTGCTGTAGTACCGTGTGCAGACTTCGGATTCCCGAAGCATATCCGTCTCTCCTATGCGATCTCAAAGGAGACGATCAAGAAGGGAATGGATCGTATCGAAGCATTCCTGAACGCTCTGGAAGCAGTTAAGAGCGATGAGATGGCAGGCTGATAATTAATTTACATAAATTCAGAAGATTATTTTGATTTACATAATCACAACATGTTGCGCTCGATTTAATTTTGAGAGGCGATATGTTGTGATTTTTGTCATTTCAACAGAAAAAATGCTGAATTTATGGGAAAAAACGTGATTGCTTTTAGTCGAATCCACATATATAATGAATTTACTGACGGTGAAATGGAGAATCACTGTCTTTGGAGAAGTGTGTATGGGGAAGATTGACGAACAGATTCTGGAGTTCATAAAATATTTACATAATGTCAAAAAGGCTTCAGAGAACACGCAGCTCTCGTACAAGCGTGATCTGCGTAAGATGTCCGACTATCTGCAGGCGCATGGAGTGACTGATGGCTCTGAAGTTACGGAGATAACTTTGTCTTCGTATATCCTTGATCTTGAGAATAAAAATTTCACAGCGGCTACGGTTTCACGTAATATTGCGTCCATGAAAGCCTTTTTTCACTATTTTGTGAAAGAGGGGCAGTTTACCCAAAATCCGGCAGAAAACCTTAAGGCACCGAAGATCGAAAAGAAATTGCCTTCGATCCTTTCTACTGCTGAGGTTGTCCGGCTGTTGGAACAGCCGTCCGGGGATGCACCGAAAGACTACAGGGACAAGGCTATGCTGGAGCTGCTTTACGCTACCGGTATGCGTGTGACTGAACTTATTTCGCTTAGGACCACAGACGTAAATCTGGCGATGGGATATGTTGAGTGCCATGATGCTTCAAAGGACAGGATCATTCCTTTCGGTAATGAGGCAAAAACTGCGCTTCTTAATTATCTTGCTCATTCCAGAGATGTCATGGTTGATAATAAAGAGGAAACGGCACTGTTCGTGAACTGTTCCGGAGTGCCGATGTCCAGACAGGGCTTTTGGAAATTGATCAAGTACTATGCAAAAAAGGCCGGTATCGAAGCAGATATTACACCGCATACGCTTAGGCACAGTTTTGCGGCGCATCTCATGGAAAATGGTGCGGATCTTCGTTCAGTGCAGGAAATGCTCGGTCATTCGGATATATCTACTACGCAGATATATGCAAATATTTCAAGAAATCATCTGAAAGAAGTATACGAGAGAGCTCATCCGAGACATTAACATTAAAGTAAATACGAAATGAACAAGCGGCAGGACCTTTAATTCATAAGGTTCTGCCGCTTTTGACATATCTGTGTATTATTTTATACCATTTCTGCGATATCGTAGATAAGGCGTTCACTATCGTCCCAGCCGAGACAGGGATCGGTGATCGACTGTCCGAAGGTCATATGATCGCTGATCTTCTGATTTCCTTCCTCCAAATAGCTTTCTATCATGACGCCCTTTACCATCTTTTCGATGTTTTTATTGTGACGTCTGGAAGAGAGAACTGATTTTACGATACGTATCTGTTCGTAGAACTTTTTGCCGGAGTTTGAATGGTTGGCATCTACGACACATGCAGGGTTTTTCAGATCCCTCTCTGCGTATTTCTCGCAAAGGAGTTCCAGATCCTCATAGTGATAATTGGGAATGCTGTTTCCGTGCTTATTAACTGAACCGCGGAGGATGGCATGTGCCAGCTCATTTCCGTCTGTTTTTACCTCGTAGCCGCGATAGGTGAAGGTATGAGCGCTCTGGGCTGCCACGATGGAATTAAGCATTACTGACAGGTCTCCGGAAGTAGGGTTTTTCATTCCTGACGGAGCGTCAAATCCGGAAACGACTATGCGGTGCTGCTGATCTTCGACGGAACGTGCTCCGATTGCTACGTAGGATAAGATATCGCTTACATATCCCCAGTTATCTGGATAGAGCATCTCGTCTGCGGCAGTGAGACCGGTTTCTCTGATAGCTCTGGTGTGCATGTGGCGCATTGCCAGTAGTCCTTTTTCGAAGTCTGTCTCACCCTCGGGATCAGGCTGATGAACGATTCCCTTGTAGCCTTCTCCGGTCGTTCTGGGTTTATTTGTATAGATCCTGGGAATCAGAATGAGTTTGTCTTTTACCTTTTCATTTACCCTTGCGAGGCGGCGGATATACTCACATACGGGTTCTTCGCTGTCTGCAGAACAGGGACCGATGATGACCAGAAACTTATTGCTGTTTCCTGTGAGTACATCTGCGATCTCCTTGTCTCTCTCTGCCTTTGATTTCTGCATGGCTTCGGTCATAGGCAGGGCATGTCTTATTTCCTCAGGTGTGGGAAGTTTTTTTATAAATGTGATGGACATGGGATTACCTCGTGTTTTCTGTTTATCACTTTAAAGTCATAAAATATCATAGCACGCTGTGATAAGAAAAACAACAGTGTCCTTGGTTTTATGGTATAGTGGATAAGATTGCGGTGGTAGTTCACAGGTAGCAGGAAGCGCCACGCCGCTGAAAAATTTGAAAGAGGTATAGATCGTGATAGCAGCGATGTATTTTTTACTAATGGGGCTGACCTGTATATTGCTGGTCGCAGTTGCTCCGATAACGGATTACTATCTGAAACCCGAGTTTATGATGTCTAATGGCTATGTGATGGCCATAGGGCTCGTGATCACTGCACTGATCTGCATTGTACTAAAGAAAAAGTGCGGAAAAGCTTACAAATTCGAGTCGTATCTGGCAGATCATACGGCAAAGATATTGCCCGTGTGTACAGTGCTTCTTTTTATGGCGGAAGTTGTATTTGTGTCGAGCGGTTTCTTTTATTCCGACTGGGATCCGGCAGGGGTGCTTGATGCAGTGTACAAAATTATGCATCATGATCAGATGGCGATAAATGCGGACTATTTTTCGGCGCATCCGAATAATCTGATGCTTGTTTGGATCTATGTGATAGTTTTGAAGATATCATCTATCTTTGGAACGGAGTCGGTGCTGGCAATCTCTGTTTTTCAGTGTTTACTTTTCTCTGTGACCGGAGTGCTTATCTTCCGCATAGTTCGCAGAGTTTTAATGAGTACCGGAGCAAAATACCCGTTTATCGTGTCATGGATCACCTGGATCATCTATGCGGTAGTTGTCGGGATGTCTCCATGGCTCATTATTACGTACTCGGATCAGGTGGGAATGGTCTTTCCGGTATTGATCCTGCACATCGCGGTTCGTATAAAAGTGCAGGAAGGGTCTGAAACGAGTAAATATGGCGCTTGGGGACTTATTGGTGTTCTTTCGGCAATTGGATATGCCGTTAAACCTCAGACAGTCATAGTTTCTATTGCTGTTATAATAGTTGAAGTGGTACACTTTTTTGCACCATTAATAATAAAGAAAAGAAATCCCGGCAAGAAGGTTTCTGAACAGTTACGAGATATGGCTGTTTCATTTGCCTTTTTTGGAGTGACGCTTGTACTGGTGCATTTATTTATAGTTAAAACTGTTTATCCGTCGCTTGGGATACCGCTTAATTCTGACAAGGAATTTGGTATGCCGCACTACATCATGATGGGCCTGAATCCTGAGACTGATGGTGTTTACTCGAATGATGACACGAATTTTACAAATGAACTGCCTCGTCCGGAGCGTGGCCGGAAGAATATGGAAGTCGCAAGGGAGCGCCTTGATGAGTATGGCACAGCAGGCTTTATAAGGCATCTTTTCAGAAAGACGATGATCAACTTTGGCGATGGAACTTTTGCCTGGGGGATCGATGGAAATTTCTTTGCAGGAACGGATTTTTGCGATATGCCGTATGTTTCTCCAAATGCACTGACACCGCACATACTCGCATGGATACAGGTGGGAGCTGAGCATAATGCTCTGTTTAGTTTGATAGAGCAGGGAATGTGGCTTACGATCCTGACGTTATCATTGTTGGCAGCGTTGCCTGCGGGGATCGTGACACGATTGATCCACAGTAAAAAAAATGCAGTGGAGAATACCTCGGAGCAGGATACTTTATCCGGAGGATGCGGCTGGTTCAGAGATGTTGTTCTTTTGTCGCTTTTGGGAATTTTTGTCTTTGAACTGATCTTTGAAGCAAAGGCGAGGTATCTCTTTATTTATGTACCGTTTTGGATAATCGCGGCAGTTTTTGGAATTTATGTGCAGATGACAGCAGGGAGTACAGCAGAGTAAGGAGCGTATAAATGATTCATTCTGATCTTCATGTTCACACAACGTTTTCTACAGATGGTAAGTCCGAGATGGCAGATATGATAGAGTCTGCAAGAGGTCGTCAGATTCATACGATCTGCTTTACGGAGCATATGGACTATGATACAAAATACCCGGAGGGAGAGGGAAGCTTCATGGTTGATACAGAGGCATACATGAAGCGTAACCATGAACTTCGTGACATCGAAAATCCTGATGGAAAACTGATCGGAGCAGGTCGTGATACAGGAGAGGCGATGTATGGTCCTGTGGAAGTGCTGTTTGGAGTGGAACTCGGACTGCAGCCGCATGTTAAGGATTTTTATGAAAAATATATCGCTTCATATCCTTTTGACTTTGTTATAGGTTCATCACACGCCTTAAACAGGATAGATACAGCTTTTTCGGAATTTTGGGAGTCGTATAGCTCTGAGAAAGAAGCGGTGAGAGCTTATTTTGAAAGCGAGCTTGAGTGTGCGCGTTCGTTTGATGTTTATGATGTGTACGGTCATCTGGATTACCCATTTAGATATGCTCCGTCAGCTTTGAAAAGCGGAGTTTTTGATTTTTCCTACTCTGAGTATGGTGATGTTTTGGACGAGGTTCTGAAAACCATCATAGAGAAGGGAAAGGGGATAGAGATCAATACTGCAGGATACAGAAAGTCTCTGCACCGCCCAAATCCCGATGTTTCGATACTTGAGCGCTATAGGGAGCTTGGAGGAGAGATAATTACTGTGGGATCTGATGCGCATGTGACCACAGATGTAGCGGCAGATTTTGACCTTGCTGAAAAGGTCCTAAGAAATGCCGGTTTTAAGGGTTATTACGTTTTTCGTAACAGAAAACCATCACGTATAGATTTTGAGTGAGAGGAGCAGTAGCAAAAACTTGTCGACTAATCAAAAGAAACAAAATCAGCCTTCGCTGAACCTGATCCGTGCGGTCAGTGCGGTGGCTATCGTACTTTTTCATTATA
>CAMVTN010000111.1 GCA_947170415.1 uncultured Lachnospiraceae bacterium
GCAGGTGTAGGTGCCCAGTACGACTCAGAGCTTGTTTATCATAATGTTAAAGAAGAGGTTCTGGCGCAGGGCGTAGTTTATACTGATATGGAAAGTGCGTTAAGGGATCATGAGGATCTCGTAAAGTCACATTTCATGAAGCTTGTGCCTCCGACAGATCATAAATTTGCGGCTCTTCACGGTGCTGTTTGGTCCGGCGGATCGTTCGTTTATGTTCCGGCAGGAGTAAAGGTAGAGATACCTCTACAGTCATATTTCAGACTGAATGCTCCGGGAGCTGGTCAGTTTGAGCATACACTTATTATCGTTGAAGAAGGTGCGGATCTGCACTTTATCGAGGGATGTTCAGCTCCGAAATACAGCGTTGCGAATCTTCATGCGGGATGCGTAGAACTGTATGTAGGCAAGAATGCTCATCTTCGTTATTCTACGATCGAGAACTGGTCCAAAAATATGTACAACCTTAATACCAAGCGTGCTATCTGTGAAGAAGGCGCAACAATGGAATGGGTTAGCGGATCTTTTGGTTCTCATGTTAGCTACCTGTACCCGACTACGATCCTTAAGGGTGATAATTCCCACATGGAGTTTACAGGTATCACATTTGCAGGAAAGACTCAGAATCTCGATACGGGTGCAAAGGTCATTCAGATCGGAAAGAACACAGCTTCCAGTATCAGTTCAAAGTCTATCAGTAAAGATGGTGGTATAAGCACATACAGAAGCTCTATCACCGTTATGCCTCAGGCGAAGAATGCCAAGGCTACTGTTTCCTGTCAGTCACTTATGCTCGATGATATTTCTGTTTCGGATACGGTTCCTGCAATGGATATCCGTACAGATGATGCAGATATCGGACATGAGGCAAAGATCGGTCGTATCAGTGATGATGCGGTATTTTATCTGATGAGCCGTGGAATTTCTGAGAATGAAGCTCGTGCAATGATCGTCAGCGGATTTGCAAATCCTGTATCTAAGGAACTTCCGCTGGAATATGCAGTAGAGATGAATAACCTTATCAATCTGGAAATGACAGGAGGCTGATCAAATGGAAATTAAGGGCGTATTTAATCCGCTCCCGACGCTGACCTGGAATTTTCTGGATCTGAACGGAGTTGGAATAGATGAGACAGTAAAGCTGAATAATCGTGGAGATCTCGTGATACAGGACCTTCCGAATGGCGTTACTGTTGAAAAGGACGGAAGTCTTTTAGATGATGTGCAGGGCGGAGTTGGTCCTGAGATGGAAAACCTTATGAAACGCGAAAATGTACCGACACTGGTAATACGCGCTCAGAAGGGCAAAACTGTTTCAGAGCCGATCTGTCTTGATTATAAGCTTGGTGAGGGTGACGGACTTCTCAGGAAGCAGGAGATCATTGCAGAAGAGGGCAGTGAGATCACTGTTATAATGAACTATACATCTAAGAGAACAGAGGCCGGTTTCTTTGGAATCCAGACAAAGCTCAAGGCTGAGGCAGGAGCAACTATTCACCTTGTAAAAACAAACCTGCTTGGTGACCAGTATCTTCATTTTGATGATATAGGCGCAGTGACAGCTGATGATGCACATATAGATATCATCCAGATGGAGCTTGGCGGCGGCAGGAACTTTATCGGTGTCCAGGCAGATCTGTATGGCAGAAAGAGCCGTTTTGACGGAAATGTGGGATACCTCACACGAGGCACACAGCTTCTCGACATGAACTACAATATCCGCCATCACGGAAAGAAGAGCGAGAGTGAGCTTATCCTGAATGGTGCGATGATGGATAAGTCTGTAAAGAACTTCCGCGGAACCATTAATCTTATCCGTGGAGCAAAGGGTGCTGTCGGTGATGAGCAGGAAAATGTACTTCTGCTTTCAAAAGATGTTCATAATAAGTCACTTCCGAATATCCTTTGCAGTGAGGAAGATGTGGAAGGTACTCACGGAGCAACCATCGGACGTCTTTCTGAGGATATGCTTTTCTACATGGAGTCACGTGGTATTTCTGAGAGAGAAGCAGAGATACTCATGACAAAGGCAAGACTTAATAATGTAAACCGAATGATACAGGACGTAAATACACTCGGACGTATCCAGCAGTTTATAGAAGAAGTGTTGTAAAATACAGAATTATCTCATTAGCGGCTGTTCTGTTGATCAACGGAATAGTCGCTATGTTAGAAATACGATAAATATAGATTAGGAGTAGTGGGATTATGCTAGAAAATCAGTTCCGAAAAGATTTCCCTATTTTTGAAAAGACCGGAGTTACTTATCTTGACAGTGCGGCAACATCACAGAGACCTCAGGTTGTGATAGATGCTGAACGTGAATTTAATGAAAAAATGAATGCGAATCCGCTCAGAGGTCTCTATGGTATCAGCATTGAGGCTACGGATGCTTATGAAAATGCCAGAGAGACTGTCAGAGAGTTTATCGGAGCTGATTCTGCAAAAGAAATCGTATTTACCCGAAATGCTTCGGAATCACTTAATCTCATTGCCTATACTTATGCCTGCAGTGTACTTAAGCCGGGAGACACGGTGCTCACTACTATCATGGAGCATCATTCCAATATCCTTCCCTGGAGAATGGCTGCAGAGAGAACCGGTGCAAAGGTCGAGTATCTGGAGCCGGAGACAGATGGTACATTCACAGATGCAGAACTTCAGAAAAAAATCGTTAATGGCGTAAAGATCGTCGCTGTGGGACATGTGTCAAATGTACTTGGCTGCGTAAATCCTGTAAAAAAGATTTCTGATATGGCACATGCTGTCGGAGCAGTTGTTGTAGTAGATGCTGCGCAGTCAGCACCTCACATGAAGGTAGATGTAAAGGAACTTGGTGCGGATTTTCTTGTTTTTTCCGGTCATAAGCTCATGGCACCCTTTGGAATCGGTGTTGTTTACGGCAGAAAAGAGCTGCTCGAAGCTATGCCTCCGTTCCTTCGCGGCGGCGAGATGATCGAGTATGTGACGCGCGATACTGAGAAATGGGCAGAGATACCGCATAAATTTGAGGCAGGAACTGTCAATGCAACGGGCGCAGTAGGTCTTGATGCAGCGATAAAGTATCTAAAAAATGTTGGTTTTGATTTTATCCGTGAGACAGAAGATGCACTCACATCCATTATTTTTGAAGAAGCAGCGAAGCTTCCGTATTTTCATATTCTCGGAAGCAGTGATCCGAAGAAGCACAACGGCATTGTTTCATTTACTATTGACGGAGTACACCCTCACGATATATCATCAATCCTTGATGGTGATAAGATCTGTATCCGTGCAGGACATCACTGCGCACAGCCGCTTCTTGAGTACCTGAATGTTTCGAGTACGGCACGTGCCAGCCTTTACCTCTACAATACCGAGGAAGATGTCCGTTTCTTCATGGATAAAGTAAAAGAAATAAGAGGAATCATGGGTTATGGCGATTAATAATCTTTATAATAACGGTATCTTGAATGAACATAATCTCAGACCTTCCCACAAGGGAAAGCTTGAGAATCCTACGATGATCCTTGAGGGTGTTAATCCAACATGCGGAGATGACATTTTTTTGGAACTTCAGATAGAAGATGATACGATAGTCGATGCTTCATTTTCCGGCAGCGGATGTGCTATCAGTCAGGCGTCTACTGATATGATGCTGGATCTGATAATCGGTGAGGATAAAGATACAGCACTTGATTTTGCGGATAAGTTTATGAGAATGATCCGCGGAGAAGCATCGGAAGAAGACATTGATGATCTGGATGAAGCTGGAATCCTTCGAGACATTTCGCATATGCCTGCGCGTGTAAAATGTGCAGTGCTTGGTTGGCGTACACTTCGTGAGATGATCGAAAAGAATGAAACAGAGGGTTCAGCACACGCCGATCATGAGGAATGTCCGGTAAATTCATAATGATATCTGGAAACAGGCATGGTGGTCATCGTGTCTGTTTCTTTTTGGTCATATAGAGGAGCGTTTTTAGAGGAGAATCTGCGGTGGAGAGAGAAAAAAAGACTAACGAATTTAATGAGGCCTGGAAGGAGTCCGGGTGGAATTTTGTGCATATGATGCGATGGATCCTGCTGGCGATCATAGTTGGACTGATAGTTGGAGCAGTCAGTGCAGCTTTTTCTATAGGAGATAAACTTGCAAATACAACCAGAAATGAGCATTTTCCTATAACACTGCTTTTGCTGCCGATAGCGGGTTTATTTATAACGTATATATATCAGCATGCAGGTGAATATAAGGTCAGAGGAACAAATCTGCTGCTTACGACCCTCAGAGCGCAGACAAAGCTGCCTGTGAGAATGGCTCCGCTGATCTTTGTATCTACGATACTTACGCATCTCTGTGGAGGATCTGTAGGACGAGAGGGTGCTGCGCTCCAGTTGGGAGGCGCATTGGGATCGGGAATCGGACAGATTCCATTTTTGAAACTGGATGACGGGGATAAGAGAATGGTGATACTCTGTGGAATGAGTGCAGCATTTTCTGCGATTTTCGGGACACCGATCGCGGCAGTGTTTTTTCCTATCGAGTTTATAAGTATTGGTATAATACAATATTCGGCGATTCTTCCGTGTTTTTTTGCTTCGGTAACGGCAGGCGCGGTTGCGGCAGCTGTCGGAATTGAGAAAGAAAGCTTTGATATGGTTGACGCACCGGATCTGAGCCTTGCTCTGACAGGGAAAGTTTTTATACTTTCAATTTGTGTAGCTATCATAAGTATAGCTTTTTGCCTGATCTTGAAAAATTCGGGAAAAGTACTTGCAAAGATCTTTCCGTCTCCATACATAAGAGTGGTTGCCGGTGGACTTGTTTTTATCATAATATCGATAATTACCGTATGGCTCGGTATACCGAGATATATGGGCGCAGGCATGGATATTATTGAGAAGGCAGTAAAGGGAGATGTTTATTGGTTTGACTTTATTTTAAAGATTCTTCTTACGGCGCTTTGTATCGGATCCGGATATAAGGGCGGAGAGATCGTTCCGTCACTTTTTATTGGTGCGACATTTGGCGCGGCTTTTGCAGGAATTGCAGATATTCCTGTTGCGCTGGGGGCGTCCTGTGGTATGGCGGCGATGTTTTGCGGCGTGACAAATTGTCCGGTTACGACGTTGTTGATCGTATCAGAACTATTTGGCTTCAGAGGCGCATCGGTATACTTCCTGCAGGCTATCGCGGTGAGCTATGTGATGTCGGGCTACTTTGGCCTTTACTCTGAGCAGAAAATAGTCTATTCCAAGTTCCGTACGCAGTATATAGACAGAAAAGCCGGAGCTTTAGACATTTCGCTGGAAGAAGCAAAAGAAAAATAAGAATACGATATGCTGATTTAACACGGTGACGCATTAAGCTGAAAAAGCCTGTTAAATCGGCATTTTTTGTAAATTATTTTGATCATTTTTATCTTGCATAATTGACTGTTTTTAAGTACAATGGAGCAGTTGCGTGTGCGAATTATATGTTGTTTGCTTTATCTGGTTAAAGTTTAGAAGTGTAAACGATTGCTGAATTACAGTTTTGGATCTTATCTGATTGGCTTGCAGAGGGTCGTACACAGAAAATAGTTAGGAGTAAAAATAATGAACAATAACGAACAGTTCAAACCGTATGTTCCGGCTGAAAAGATCACACCGGAATTTACAGTGACTTCCTGCATCATGGGTATCGTTCTTGCAGTGGTATTCGGTGCAGCCAATGCGTATCTCGGACTTAAGGTAGGTATGACAGTTTCGGCTTCTATTCCGGCTGCTGTTATCTCTATGGGCGTTATCCGCGTGATCCTCCGCAGGGATTCTGTACTCGAGAATAACCTGGTACAGACGATCGGCTCTGCAGGTGAATCGCTTGCGGCAGGTGCCATTTTCACACTTCCGGCTCTTTTCCTTTGGGCTCGTGAAGGCATGATGGACAAGCCGAGCGTTCTTTCTATTACAGTTATCGCTCTTGTAGGCGGTTTCCTTGGAATCCTTTTCATGGTGCCTCTTAGAAACGCTCTGATCGTTAAAGAGCACGGTACTCTTCCTTATCCTGAAGGAACTGCATGTGCAGAGGTTCTTCTCGCAGGTGAAGATGGTGGCTCCAGTGCTTCTACAGTATTCGCAGGACTTGGAATTTCCGCTATATTTAAGCTTGTGATCGATGGTTTTGCAATCGTTCCTTCACAGGTTACAAAGACCTTTAAGGGGTATGCAGGTGCTATCGGAACACAGATCTATCCTGCAGTATTCTCTGTAGGTATGATCTGCGGCCCCAGGATCGCTTCATTCATGTTTGCAGGTTCACTTGTGTCATGGATGGTAATTGCGCCTCTTCTTGTAATGTTTGGCGGAGATGCAGTGATCTACCCGGGTACAGAGTCTATCAGTGCAATGTTTGCTAAGGATGGCGTAAGTGCTATTTGGGGAAGCTACCTTCGATATATTGGTGCAGGTGCTCTTGCTGCCGGTGGTGTTATCTCCCTTATCAAGTCACTTCCTCAGATCGTTACTACTTTCCGTGACTCAATGAAGTCTCTTGCAGGTGGCTCAGACGTTGAGGATATCAGAACAAACCGTAATATCGATATGAAGATCATTCTTCTCGCTGTTGCAGCACTTACAGTTCTGATCTGGCTTCTTCCCGCAGTACCGGTAACATTTGTCGGTGCGATCCTTGTAGTTGTATTTGGTTTCTTCTTTGCTACAGTATCTTCTCGTATGGTTGGTATCGTAGGAAGCTCAAATAACCCGGTTTCGGGTATGTCTATCGCAGCTCTGCTTTTCACATCCCTGATCCTCAAGGCTACAGGTGACACAGGCGTTCACGGTATGCAGGGCGCAATCGCTATAGGCTCTATCGTATGTATCGTAGCAGCTATTGCAGGTGATACTTCACAGGACCTTAAGACTGGTTATATCCTTGGTGCGACACCTGTTAAGCAGCAGATCGGTGAGCTTATCGGTGTTCTTGCATCTGCGTTTGCGATCGGCGGAGTACTTTATCTCCTTGATTCTGCTTATGGATTTGGTACAGATGAGCTTGGTGCTCCTCAGGCAACTCTTATGAAGATGATCATTGAGGGTGTTATGGGTAATAACCTTCCTTGGGGGCTTGTATTTGCAGGCGTATGTCTTGCAATTGTTGTTGAG
>CAMVTN010000112.1 GCA_947170415.1 uncultured Lachnospiraceae bacterium
GCCTCGCAGACCTTCATGACACCGGGTCCCTTTTCCTTAGATGAACATTCAACCGCATACTTATTCTTCTTCGGCTTAAGTTCGATCATGTTTCTAGGACAATTCTCGATACATTTTCCGCAGGCTTTACACTTGTCAGGGTCTACCTTTGCTACTCCATCGATAACATGGATAGCGTCAAAAGGACATACTCTTTCGCAAGTTCCTCCGCCAAGGCATCCGTACTGGCAGGCCTTCGGTCCGCCGCCCGGAGTCATATTCAGCATCTTACAGTCCATCAGTCCTGTATATTCTGATTTATTCTTTGCCTTTGTACATGTACCTGCGCACTTAACAAATGCAACTTTGGGCTCTTCGGCAGAAATAACCTGGCCCATTATAGCCGCAACCTTATCCGCAACCGGCTCTCCACCTACAGGGCAGCCATTAACCGGTGCAGCACCTGTAACAATTGCGTGTGCCATTGCGGCACATCCTGCCTGTCCACAACCACCGCAGTTAGCTCCGGGGAGGACCGCAAGTATCTTATCTTCTCTTTCATCGACTTCGACTGCGAACTTTTTGCCGGCTATGCCCAGGAATACTCCTACGAACAGACCGACCGCCGTTACGCAGGCGGCAGCGATTATAATACCCATAATTTCCTCTCATTCCAGAGTGAAACCATTTCGTCTCGCTCTTACCTCAATATTTTTCAGCATCTGTGTTTCTTACTTAAGTCCTGAGAAACCGCAGAATGCAATAGCCATAAGTGATGCAGTGAACATTGTGAACGGGAAACCCTGTACTGCCTTAGGGATACGGTTATACTGCATTTTTTCACGAAGTCCTGCGAGAATAACTATAGAAACCGCAAAACCTACTGATGTTGCAAAACCGTTTACGATACCCTGGATAACATTGTATCCGTTCTGTACGTTCAGCAGAACTGCACCGAGAACCGCACAGTTTGTTGTGATAAGAGGGAGATATACACCAAGCGCTTTATACAGACTTGGTATAGATTTCTTTAAGAACATCTCAACAAACTGAACCAGTGATGCGATGACCAGAATAAATACGATAGTATTCAGGTAATCGAGGTTAAGCGGGTGCAGGATAAATGTATAAATGATACCGCATATCACACTTGCAAGCGTGATAACAAATACTACGGCAGCGCCCATTCCGGTGGCTGTTTCAACTTTCTTGGAAACTCCGAGGAACGGACAGATTCCAAGGAACTGAGACAGGACAACGTTATTTATAAGCATTGCCATGAGCAAAATTGAAATCAATGATGTATTACTCATTTGTCATTCGCCTCCTTCTGTGCTGCCTCTACCGACTGAAACTTTCCTGCACAGTTAGAACGGAATGCGCAAGCCGAACATTCTGCACCGGATTCATCAGTATGCGTTACCGGGAGACGTACTCCTCTCTTTGCTTCGATGTTATTGATAATAGCTGTACGGATCGTGATCAGTACTGCAAGTACCATAAATGCTCCGGGTGCCATTACAAAGATCGAAGGTGTGAACTCAGAGAGGTTTCCGATCGGATGTCCAAAGATCGAACCGGCACCGATAAGCTCACGGATAAAGCCGATAACCGTAATGGACATTGTAAATCCGAGACCCATTCCTATTCCATCAAAGAATGAGGAAACCGGACCGTTTTTGTAAGCATACGCTTCTGCTCTTCCGAAGATGATACAGTTAACAACGATAAGCGGAATATAAATTCCGAGAGATGCATAAAGGTCAGGTGTGAAACCTTCCATAAGCATATCTACGATCGTTACGAACGAAGCGATGATAACGATAAATGACGGAATACGTATCTCATCCGGGATAACCTTACGCAAAAGTGAGATAAACAGGTTTGAGAGTGCCAGAACCACTGTAGTGGAAAGGCCCATACCAATACCATTCATCGCTGAGGTGGTTACCGCAAGTGTCGGACACATACCAAGCACTATTACGAGAGTCGGGTTTTCTTTAACAATACCGTTAAACAAACGCTCGAGAGGTGTGTTAGGTTTCATTATTTTTCACCTCCTGCAAGTTTTTCATTATAGTAAGCCATTCCGGCATTTACACCGCGTGTAACACACTTTGAAGTGAATGTTGCGCTGGAGATCGCCTGAACATTATCACCGAGAACAAATTCTGTGGAGCTGTCCTGTCCATAGAACTGAGGCAGCCATGTCGGATCAGTCTTTGCATTCATACCAAGTCCCGGAGTCTCATCGATAGATGTGATGGAAATACCTTCAATAGAGCCATCAGAATCAACACCTATTGAGAATGTGATGTCTCCGCCATATCCGCCGTGACTTGTTACGTTGATAACATATCCAACATTTTCGCCGCTGGCATCAAGCGCAGATAAAACAGAATCGATGTTTGCATCCAAGTCGGTATTTGCCACTGACTCGGCACCTGTGTCCTCAAATGTTTCAGCTTCTGAAAGAACCGAACGATATGCTTCATTCAAAGCTTTTTCATTCTGAACACGGATAGCTTCTGATGTGATCTCATGAACGACACCGAGAAGTAAACCAAAGCAAAGCGCGATAACGGTCATTATAAGAGTGTTTTTTACTTCTTTACTCACGATCACTTACCTCCCTTCTGCGGCTTCACATAACCGAAGCACTTAAGAGGTGCCCATCTTTCGATAAGCGGAACAATAAGGTTTCCGATGATGATCGCATAGGAAACGCCCTCTGCACCGCTGGCGAAAATACGGAACACGCCGGTAAGGATTCCGAGGAAGATACCGAAAATGATCTTTCCCTTTGTGGTGATGGGGCTTGAAACATAGTCTGTTGCCATAAAGAATGCACCGAGCATCAGACCGCCGCCTGCAAGCTCACCTGTAAGGAAGTAAGGATTTGCACCGTGACCTCCAAAAATAATAAGGAAGAGCGTAAATGTCAGGATATATGTTCCCGGGATACGAAGATCGATGATTCCCATAAGTATCAGGAAACATGCACCTATCACGATAGCGATAACAGATACTTCTCCGATGGTTCCCATTTCATTACCGATGACCATGTTGTAAGTATTTACGATCTCACCATTCTTTAACTGAGCAAGAGGTGTTGCTCCGGAGAATGTGTCATACGCAAAATTTGTCATCTTTCCGGCAAATGAGATGAGAAGGAAACATCTTGCTCCCAACGCGGGATTCATGAAGTTCTGTCCAAGTCCGCCAAAAAGCTGCTTTATAAGAACTATTGCAACGAAAGCACCGAGAACGCATACCCAAAGCTCTATGCGGGGCGGCATGTTGAGTGCCAGAAGAAGTCCTGTAAGAGCTGCCGATCCATCGGACACTGTTATGGGCAGTTTCATTATTCTTTCGTATGCATATTCAAATATCACACTGGAGATCATTGTTACGAGGATAACTGCAATAGTATATGCTCCGAAATGCCATATACCAAATGCTGTAGCCGGCATAAGAGCAATGATGACATAAAGCATGATCTTCTGTGTAGTGATCCTGTCCCGGATATGCGGGTTCGAAGATACATTTAAGAGCTTATTATCTTCTGCCATCATGAATCACCACCTTTCGATTTTTTTGCTTCCTCTTCTGCTTTTTTCTGTGCTGCGGCTGCACGGTCACGACCGATGCTGAGCTTCTTCATAGACTTGATCGCCTGACAGAGCTGACGCTTTGCAGGACATACGTATGAGCAGGAACCACATTCGATACATTCCTTACCGAACAGTCTGTTAAACTCATCATAGTTTTCATGCTCTGCAAATGTAGCGAGCTGTGAAGGTATCAGCTTTTCCGGGCATGCTTCTACGCAGCGTCCACAATTAATACATGCTGTCTCACGTGAATGAGCCACATCATCATAGGAAAGGCAAAGCAATGCTGAGGATGTCTTTGTAACAGGAACATCCAGATCAAAAAGAGAAAATCCCATCATAGGGCCGCCCGAAATGATCGTCTCAGGCTCTCTTCCCTCGATAAATCCACCAGCCTCATCCAGCAGTTCTCTGTAATTTGTACCACAGCGAACCTTGAAGTTTCTGGGGTCAGCAACAGAGTCCCCTGTAACCGTAACGATACGGTTCATCAGCGGACGATTATTATTTACTGCATCATTGATAGCAACCAGGGTATCACAGTTATCTACGATACATCCTGCATCTGCAGGAAGCATTTTAGAATTGATCTGTCTGTGAGTACATGCATAAATGATATGACGTTCTGAACCCTGCGGATACTTTGTTCTTAATGCATAAACCTCGATACGCGGTTCATTTTTTGTGAGCCTTGAAAGCAGATCGATAGCATCAGGCTTATTATCCTCAATAGCGATAATTCCCTTTGCGTTATCAAAAAGCTTGAGCACGCACTTCATACCACCGATAAGAAGCTCAGGTGTCTCCATCATACGGCGATAGTCACTTGTGAGATACGGCTCACATTCTGCGCAGTTTGCGATAACATAATCGATCTTTGAAGGATCCTTCGGCGCGAGTTTTACGTGAGTCGGGAATCCGGCTCCACCCATTCCGACAACACCCGCATTCTTTACTGCAGCGAGGATTTCTTCCTTGGACATTGCGTCAAGGCCTTTGGAAGCAGGATATTCCACTTCCTCATAGAGACCATCATTCTCCACTATGATGGATTCAACCATGTCTCCTACCGGAACACGATGTTTCTCTATCTTTTTTACGGTGCCGCTTACTGTAGCGAAAATGTTAGCCGAAACAAATCCGCCAGCCTCTGCGATCATCTGTCCCGTTTTTACCTTGTCTCCGACATTCACTATCGGTTTTGCCGGAGCACCGATGTGCTGGGACAACGGATAGACGAGATCGCCCTTAGGCAGCACTTCCTTAATTGGCTTATCCTTTGACAGATCTTTTCCGTCGTAAGGATGAATGCCGCCGCTGAAAGTATACTGTGACATTCTCAGACCCTCTTTCCTTTAGATTTTCTTACACTTAAATAACTTGCTTGAATGACTTTTTAATGAAAAAAGTCATTGATTACCGTGGTAGCGTCATCAGCTCTCCACGTGCTATAATAAGCACCGGCTGAATTTTATGAATTTCCTAATAATTCAAAAAATATACAACAAAAGCCGGATCAATAAAGCTTTTATTGTATATTAACGCATCCCCAACTGAGTGGAAAACACAGAGTTTCCCCCTCTGTAATCTAACATTTATAATAACAAATATGCTTATAATTGACAACTTTTTATGCAAGATTTCCAATCAAAATATTTATAAATATTTAACAAATAATTCCGACGGAATATTTTTGGACATCGAAACCACAGGTTTTTCCCGTGACAGAAACATAGTCTATCTGATCGGACTTCTATTTAAGACCGATATCGATGTACCCGACTCCGGATGGACACTGCGGCTGATGCTCGCAGAAAAAGAAAGTGACGAAAAAGAGCTGCTTTCTTCTTTTCTGTCTTTTCTTGCAGGGCGCAGAGATCCACGGCTCATCACTTTTAACGGAGTCCGGTTTGATCTGCCGTTTTTAACGGCAAGATTAAAACACTCAGGTTATGATGACAATAGTATCCCTTCGTGTCTAACAGAAGATTCCGGCTTGGATATATTCCGCATCATTTCCCCTTTTAAGAAAATCCTCGGCTTAGAAAATCTGAAACAGAAAACGGTCGAACAGTTTTTGGGAATAGACCGCGAGGATCAGTATAACGGCGGAGAGCTCATAAATGTATTTCATGCATACGCATCATCAGGAAACGAGATCATGAAGAACCTGCTCCTAAGCCACAATCATGATGATGTCCTCGGCATGAGTGAGATCCTGCCGATCCTTTGCTATGCATGGCTTTTTTCAGGACAAGATAATAGCGATTTCCTGTCAATCAGGGATTCAAAAGTGGTCTCCAACCTCTCCGGTACAGAAGAAAAGCCTGTTGAAATGGTCATTTCATTCGAGAGTAAATTTCCATTTTCTTCTGACCACGTTTTTGACAATGGCTCTGTATCGCTGTCAGTCAGCGGTTCCTCAGGTAAACTGCATTTACCGATCGTTAACGACACACTTTATCATTACTTTCCGGACTATAAGAATTATTTTTATATACCTTCTATGGATACGGCCATTCACAAATCCGTGGCACAGTTCATGGATAACGAAGACAAAAAGAAGGCAACAGCCGATAGCTGCTATGTAAAAAAGACAGGATACTTTATTTCGCAGAAAGAACCGGTATTTTCACCTGTGTTCAAAAAATGCAGAAAAGACAAATGTTCATATTTTTGTATCGATGATCTCGATTCCGAAAACGCTGATCTGGAGCCATATCTGTTAACAGAATTAGTCCAGCTCGCAAAATAAACAAGAACATAAAAGCTCCGGAGCTTTTCGCTCCGGAGCCTGTTTTTTATATAACGCCATTTACCTGATCTTCTCGTAGAAGAAGGAATTTCTTCTCTCGTATCCCATGTCTTTGTAATTCATGATCTGCTCGGTACTTCCGATAAAGAGTATGCCTCCTTTTTTAAGTGAGGCAGCAAACTTACGGAACACTTCATCCTTTGCTTCTTCTGTGAAATAGATCAAAACGTTTCTACATACTATCAGATCCTGATTTGACGGGTATGGATCTTTCAGAAGATTGTGTTCCTTGAATTCAACCTGTTTCTTTATCTCGTCCTTAATCTGGTAAGAAGGACCTACTTTATCAAAGTATTTATCCTTAAGGTCACTAGGCACTCCCAGCAGGCTCTTTGCCGAATAAAGCCCTACTTTTGCTTTTCCGATTACAGTCTTATCCAGATCGGTCGCATGAATTTTTATCTTATTTAGGGCAATATGCCTTGAAAAAGCCATTACCAAAGAATACGGTTCATCACCTGTGGAGCACGCTGCACTCCAGATCTTAAGGTTCTCACCAAACTTTTTCTTAAGTTCAGGAATAAACTCCGTATCCATCAATTTCCACTGATCCGGATTGCGATAAAACTCAGATACGTTGATCGTAATATAGTTTACAGCCGCTATAATATTATCAGTATGATAGAAAAAGTGCG
>CAMVTN010000113.1 GCA_947170415.1 uncultured Lachnospiraceae bacterium
TATTTCTTCTCATCGTTCAGGTGAGACAGCAGATACAACTATCGCAGATCTTGCTGTTGCGCTCAATACATGCCAGATCAAGACTGGTGCACCCAGCCGTTCAGAGCGTGTAGCAAAGTACAACCAGCTCCTCAGGATCGAAGAGCAGCTTGGTGACAGCGCAGTATATCCCGGAATGGATGCATTTCACGTAAAGAAGTAAAAAATAAAGAAAACTGCCGCGGTTAAGCGGCAGTCCCTGATAGGCTTGCATTTAATTATGCGAGCCTTCTTTTTTGATTTTTCGACGTCATCATTTTTTTAGGACTCTTATCGGCGCCGTAGCGGCCTGTCTCGTTTTTGTGGTAGTGATGAGCATTGAAGCCAAAACTCTTGATCATGCTGATCACATCTGTGAATCCCTCTGATGACTTGTGAGTCTGAAAATCGATCAGATTCTTAGTCATGTTTATCATCTCCCCAATTAATGATACTTGCATCTGTTCAACACCGTAACAGATACCATATTTATACTTTTGCACGAGCTCCCCGGCAACCCTAAACCTGTAGCCCATTTATATGCAGTATAATTATGCTTTATTTTTTTCAATAATGGAAGAGTAAAATTGATTGTTTAATAAAATATTCATAATTAATTGTATACAATATACGTTCAACGAGATAAAATTGTTGACATATACCACATGGGGGTATAGCATCGTGATGTAAATATAGTTTGTTCCCGGCCGATGTCACGAATTACGAAAGGATATATGATGGGTGGTGGAGATATCAGGATGTTTATCATGGTATTCGCGGTATTTTTTTTGATATACTTAGCGTTTATCGGTGTGATGGAAGTAAAGAAACTGATCATTCATGTTTTTACTAAGATCAGAGACAAGAAAGATATGAAGGAATGAGGTGAACAGATAAATGGCAAACGTAGTTATTATTCTGATTATTGCAGTGATCATAATATTTGCAGCGCGTGAGACAATCAAGCATATGAAAGGAGAGGGCGGATGCTGCGGCGGTGGCAGCGGTATCATTGAGGATAAAAAGAAACTCGACAAGCCTGAAATAGGAAAAGAGGTTCTGAAGATCGATGGTATGCACTGTGATAATTGCAGAGTACGTGTTCAGAATGCGTTAAACAAGATAGATGGTGCGGCTGCGAAGGTTAATCTAAAGAGATCAGAGGCTGTGATCTGTATGAGCCGTGAGATATCCCGAGAGGAATTTCGCAAGGTAATTGAGGAGGCAGGGTATACGCTTTTATAATTGCGTGACCTGCATTGGCAGCGGAGCAAGTTTGTGTTATAGGAGAAATTATGGAAGAAAAGTTGGAAATGGCTGAAGAAATGCACTGCGAGCACTGTTCACACAGAAAAAAAGAACGGTCTGAGCAGGAAATAAAGAAAATGATGAACCGGCTGAAGCGAATAGAAGGACAGATACGCGGTATTGAGAATATGCTGGAAAAGGATGCGTACTGTCCGGACATTTTAATACAGGTATCTGCGGTAAATGCAGCATTAAATAGTTTTAATAAGTGCCTTCTTGCAGAACACATAAGAACCTGCGTGGCGACAGATATACGTGAAGGAAAAGATGAATCAATAGATGAACTGGTTACAGTACTGCAGAAGCTTATGAAGTGAGGAAGAAGCACGTGACTGGCGAGGGCATAAGAAAGTGCAGATAGAGTGATGAGAGGCAATATATGGAACAATATAATGTAACGGGAATGAGCTGTGCGGCCTGCAGTGCCCGTGTAGAAAAGGCAGTATCGAAGGTCCCGGGAGTTACGGGATGTTCGGTGAGTCTGCTCACAAACTCCATGGGAGTCGAAGGAACTGCAAAGGAGGCAGATATTATTTCTGCTGTTGAAAAAGCAGGATACGGAGTATCCAGAAAAGATGCAAAGACGGAAAACAGTGCAGTGTCTCTTTCAGATGAAGAGGAAGCATTGAAAGACCACGAAACTCCAAAGCTTTTACGACGGCTGCTTACAAGTCTCGGATTTTTGATCGTGCTCATGTATTTCTCAATGGGGCACAACATGCTGGGCCTTCCTATACCGATATTTTTTGAAAATCCGGTGTCGCTTGCTCTGCTTGAAATGTTACTTGCGATCATAGTTATGATCATAAATAAAAAGTTTTTTACAAGTGGCTTTTCAAGTCTCATGCATCTGGCTCCAAATATGGATACTTTAGTGGCTCTTGGCTCGGCAACGTCATTTGGATACAGCCTGGTTGTATTATTTGCAATGACAGATGCAATGGGCAGAGGCGACAGCCATACAGTTATGGCGCTTTCAATGGATCTGTACTTTGAGTCAGCAGCAATGATCCCGACCCTCATCACTGTTGGAAAGATGCTGGAAGCTATGAGCAAGGGGCGAACGACAGATGCCCTTAAGGGTCTGATGAGACTTGCGCCTAAGACAGCTGTGCTTGAAAGAGACGGTGCAGAGGTTACAGTTCCGATAGAAGAAGTTCTGGCAGGTGATATATTTGTGGTTCGCCCGGGAGAAAGTATTCCCGTGGATGGTATCGTTTTTGAAGGAGAGAGTGCAGTTAATGAAGCAGCACTTACAGGAGAGAGTCTTCCTGTTGATAAAGCGGTCGGAGATACGGTATCTGCAGGTACAGTGAATCAGGAAGGATTCATAAAGGTAAGAGCCACAAGAGTCGGAGCCGATACGACATTATCACAGATAATAAAGATGGTAAGCGACGCAGCTGCGACAAAAGCGCCCATCGCGCGTATAGCAGATAAAGTATCAGGTATTTTTGTACCTGTAGTTATTGGGCTGGCGATCATAGTATTCGCCGCATGGCTGCTTCTTGGTGAGAGCATGACTTTTGCCATAGCAAGAGCAATCTCAGTTCTCGTTATTAGCTGTCCTTGTTCATTGGGACTTGCAACTCCTGTGGCTATCATGGTCGGTTCAGGGGTAGGGGCAAAAAATGGAATTCTATATAAGACTGCCGCATCTCTTGAGCAGGCTGGACGTATAGAAATAGTAGCTCTTGATAAGACAGGTACAATTACAAGCGGAACACCTCGGGTTACGGATGTAATACCCGCAGAAGGTATATCTCCGACAGAACTGGTTCATTATGCAGCGTCTCTTGAGAGTTTAAGTGAGCACCCGCTTGCAAAGGCTGTTACGGAATATGCGCTTGCAAGTGAGATACAGACAGAAAAGATCAGTGAGTTTAAGGCTCTTCCGGGACATGGACTTAGAGCCATGCTTGACGGAGAAGAACTGTACGGCGGTAATCTTAGCTCTGTTTCAGAAATCACGGAGGTGCCTGCTGATCTTCGTAAAATGGCGGATAGAGCAGCACTTGATGGAAAGACACCACTTTTCTTTTTGAAAGGAAGAAAGGTACTTGGAGTCATAGCGGTTGCGGATGTGATACGAAATGAAAGTCCGGAAGCTATAAAGCAACTTAAAAATATGGGAATTCATGTAGTGATGCTCACAGGAGACAATGAAAGAACAGCGAAAGCTATTGGCGATAAGGCTGGTGTAGATCAGGTGATCGCAGGAGTGCTGCCTGACGGAAAAGAGAATGTGATCCGTGCTCTTAAAGAACACGGGAAAGTTGCCATGGTTGGTGACGGTATTAATGATGCGCCTGCGCTTACACGGGCTGATCTGGGAATAGCTATAGGTGCGGGGACAGACGTGGCAATAGATTCCGCGGATGTTGTTCTTATGAAGAGTAGTCTTTTTGACGTACCGGCAGCTATACGTTTAGGACGCGGAACCATCAGAAATATAAAAGAAAACTTATTCTGGGCATTTTTCTACAATGCGATCTGTATCCCTGTAGCAGCGGGATGTTACATTGCGCTTACCGGTTGGAAGATGAACCCGATGATGGGAGCCGCAGCAATGGCGCTTTCGAGCTTTTTCGTATGCATGAACGCACTGCGCCTTAATCTCTTTAAGGTGCATGAGGCTTCACATGATAAATATGCAGGTAATAAAAAATCTGCCTGGGCAGTTGATCTGATAAAGGCAGATACAGAAGAAAAGGAGACAGAGACAATGACAAAGACACTTAAGATCGAAGGAATGATGTGTGGACACTGCGAGGCAAGTGTAAAGAAAGCGCTCGAAGCTCTTGATGGAGTAGCATCCGCAGCAGTTAGTCATGAGCAGGGCACAGCTGTAGTTGAGCTTATACAGGACGTGGATGATGCTGTACTCACAAAAGCAGTTGAGGACAAAGACTACAAGGTTGTTGGAATAGAGTGATAGTTTTTTGACAATTGTCGTGAATAAAGATAAAAAAAGACGGCTCTCTCCTCAGAGATGCCGTCTTTTTGACAGTATTAGATAAAGTCCGGAACAACGTTGTTCTGGATGATCTGCTCAGGAGTCTGAGGCTTTACGAGCCAGTCGCTCTGTCCGTCCTTAACGAGGACAACTCCCGGGATCGGGTTATTATTGTAGTTTGATGCCATGGAGTATCCGTAGGCACCGGTTGAGAAGGTGGCGAGGATATCGCCTGCTTCAACTCCTGCCGGGATCTTAAAGTCAGTTAAGATGATATCACCTGACTCACAGCACTTACCGCATACGGTAACGGTCTCTGTTGCTTCTGCGTCAGCCTTATTTGCGATAACTGCATCGTATTCTGCCTGATAAAGAGCTACACGGATATTGTCACCCATGCCGCCGTCGATAGAGACATACTTGCGAAGTCCCGGGATGTCCTTTATCTGACCTACGGTGTAGAGAGTGATGCCTGCCTCAGCTACGATGCTGCGTCCGGGCTCGATAACAGCAGCCGGACGCTCGATACCGATCTCTGCGGAGCGCTTCTCAAGCTCAGCCATGAGCGGATCCAGGAAAAAGCTGTACGGTTTACGTACTTCGTCAGTGTACTTAACGCCAAATCCACCGCCAAAATTAACCTCACGGATCGCAACGCCAAATTTTTCTTTGATCTTTGCTGCGTGATCCATTACAACATCAAGTGCCTTGATGAAAGCGTCGTTCTCGAAAAGCTGTGAGCCAATATGCATGTGGAGACCAAGGAACTCGATCCATGGAGAATCAATAGCCTGCTTTACAACCGGCAGGAAAATATCGTCATCAAGAGGGATTCCGAATTTGGAATCCTTTTTTCCTGTTACGATGTAGTCATGGGTGCTGGCTGCTACACCGGGAGTGATACGGATTATCACATTAACTTTCTTCTGATATTTCTCCGCAGCGGCTTCGATGAGAGGAAGCTCCTGGAGTCCGTCTACGATAAAACGGCCAACACCATAGCGAACAGCTTTATCGATCTCAGCAGGGAGCTTGTTGTTTCCATTAAATTCGATGCGTTCAGCAGGGAAGCCAGCTTTTTCGGCAGCAATGAGCTCACCGAGAGAAACGATATCTATGCTGATGCCGTTCTTTTCACATATTTTATACATACCGACGGTACAAAATGCTTTGGACGCATAAGCCACACGGGTGTTGGGATACTTATCCGTGAAATCCCGTTTCAGCTCATCAAAACGGCTTTCGATATCGGTCTGGGACATGACATAGATAGGTGTGCCGTATTTCTTGGCGAGCTCTACCGTATCACATCCGTCAAAAAAGAGTCTTCCGTTTTTAATTTCTCTGATCATTTTTAACCTCCGGTATATATTAATGGAAAACAATTGCTTTAATATGCTAAAGCGTTAAAATTTTGTTAACATATGGTAACACATTTAAGAAAAAATGAAAACAATTTTTTAAAAAATGTGGATTTTCAGAAAAATCAAAAAATTAATATTTTTTCTTGTAGTTATCACTTGTTATAAGATAAACTATATAATGTATTAAAACGCGTACAAACATGCAGAGATATATATTTAACAAGAAATCTTTTTGACATGATGTATACGGAAAAGAACCCGTAAACAGAGGGGAAAGCATATTCATAAAGGAGATATTAGGAAAATGATGAAGTTCGTAAAGACCTTTTTGGTCACAGTAGCATTAGGCGTATTTAGTATGGGCGTTTCTGCTCACGCAGCGACAGTTGTGATCGATCCGGGACACGGCGGAGCAGGACTGGAGGGTGTAGGAGCAGTTTATGCACCTTATGTAGAGAAAGCACTTACAATGGATGTAGCTACAAAGCTCTGTGATGAGCTCAATGCATCAGGTATTTCAACATCCATGACACGTACGACAGACACAGCACTTTCTCTTGCTGACAGAGCTGCAAGGGCAAAGAGCGAGGGAGCAAAGCTCTTAGTCAGCATTCACTTTAATGCATCAGGCCCGCACGATAAGTCCGGTACAGAAGTATGGTCTTCCATGGCAGGAAACCATTATAAGGTAGGTTCTGAATGTGGAAATCAGATACTTGCAAATATCTCAGCACTTGGACTTTCAAATAAGGGAGTGAAAGTCAGAGGCGGTTCAAGAGGCGATTACTACGGAGTCATCCGTTATGGTGTAGCACAGGGAATCCCGACGATCATTGTAGAGCACTGCTTTATTGATAACGCTTACGACAGATCAATCCTTGAAAGCAAGGGAACTGCAGCTTTCGCTCATGCAGATGCAGTAGGAATCTCAACATTCCTTGGAAGCGCAACAGGTCAGGCTCTTGTAAACGGAACACTTGATGTTTCACCTGCAACAGCAGTAGCAGCAGTTCCTGCAACAACCAGCGTAGCATCAGCAAGTCTCAAGGCAAACTTCTCAGCTGCTGACTGGCAGTGGCTTTTAAGCCAGTGGGCATACACAGGAAACGCTGAGGCAATGATCAGCCAGGTACCGTTAGCAGATCTTCAGAGCCTCGTGAACGAGCATAATAAGGGAAATATCTGATAAAGATCATAGTTGTATTTTGTCCGAGTCCGTCCTGATAAAACAGGGCGGTTACAGTTCAGACACTAGCTTGACACCCAATCCTAACGATTGAAAATCACATAT
>CAMVTN010000114.1 GCA_947170415.1 uncultured Lachnospiraceae bacterium
AGCGGGCAGATATAGATAGAAACCACATCCATCCATTCAGATACAATACCCTGGATAACAAGTCCTATAACTGTTCCTACAACACCGATAGCCACGACAGCCTTCACGCGACTAAGACCGAACTGCTGCTGGAGCGTCGCAACCGGAGCCTCGAAAAGATTAACAAGTGAGCTCAAACCTGCAAAAATAACGCAGAGATAAAATACCATTGCAACGATCCTGCCGCCCGGCATGCTGTTCATTACATTTACGAGATATATGAACATGAGGCCCGGTCCGCCTGATTCCAGCTGAGAACCGGTCGTTGCGATAGCAGGGATCATCAGGAAAGCAGCGACTAAAGCAGCAATCGTATCAAAAAGCGCGATATTAACTGCAGCCGCCGGCACATCCTCATCAGAACCGAGATAAGAACCATAGATAACTGTTCCGTTTCCGGCGATAGATAATGAGAAAAATGCCTGACCAAAAGCAAATATCCAAAGCTTAGGATCCGCAAGGCCTGCCGGATTTACAGTAAAGATATACTTATAACCTGCAGCTGCTCCCGGCTGAAATGCAACATAGACAGCAAGTGCGATAAGCATAGCAAAAAGCAAAGGCATCATGACTTTATTGGCTTTCTCAATACCATCGGCGATACCAAATGCCATGATCGCAAATGTGACAGCCATTCCTACAACGAGCCATACATTATTCCCCCATGACGATGCAGTTGCACCAAATGTACCGCCTATTGTATCCATGTCAGTTCCCATAGCATAAATCTGCCCGGTAAAGGCCATTACCAGATACTTCACTATCCATCCAACTACACAGGAATATCCAATTGCAAGTGCCATAGAACCAAGAACCGGTATGAGTCCGATCATTTCACCGAGTCTCTTGCCTTTGCCGGCTTCCTCTGTAGCCTTACCAAAGGCACCGATCGGACCGCATCCTGTGCTTCGTCCGAGAGCAATTTCCCCAACCACTCCCGTGCGTCCGATCAGAATAACGAAAATAAAATACGGGATCAGAAATGTCATCCCTCCCCAGGCGGAAACAAGTACAGGAAATCTCCATAAGTTTCCCATACCCACTGCCGAACCTACGCAGGCAAGCACAAAACCGATCTTCGAATCAAATCCATCTTTCACAACAGGCTCCTTCGTATTTGCGATCATTCAATACCCTCCCGATTATATCAAGATGTAAGGGTCAAAAGTAAATTTTGCCCCTTACTGATGTCACGGATTGCTTCATTGCTACGCAATTCCCGCAATCCTAAAACACTCGCATTCCGCGTAATAACGCTACTTGCTCGTGTTTTGCGGGTCCCAAGGTCTCAATCCTCTTTGTGCAAGCACAATCGGATTTTGACCTTTTGCCCCTGACATCATATCAATACCTGTCAATTTTTATTTGCGTGGAAATAATTCTCGTTATTTCAACAATCTGTCATATCAACATAACGGCCTTCCCGGTCACGCCGAGAAGACCGCCAGTTCTATGTACGCTTTATTAAATTTTCAAAAAGTGATTACTTTCTCTTCTTCTCCTGCTCTTTCTCCCATTCTGTCCAGTATGAATAGTCGAGACCGTCTGCCAGTTCTTCCTTCTTCGGTGCATACGGCTCAAGCCATGCATGGAAATGTCTCATAGGAAGTGTATGACCAAAGGTGATCTTGAGATCAGGAATAGTGTCACGATCCTTGTAAAGCTGTGTCAGAGCTGCGACAATGTACTCCATGTGCTGTTTGCTGAACTGACTTCTATTGATAGCGAGACGAACTACATTACAGACCTCTGCCTGCTGTTCAGGAGTCTTCAGATCGTACTCCATCGAGAAATCACCGAGCTCTGAGCAACGGATTCCGTAACGATGAACCATCTCAAGAGAAAGTGCCTGACCTGCAAAACTCTCATGACCTCTCTTGTAATCAAAGAATTTATCTACATCTACATAGATTCCATGTCCGCCGGCGGGCTGTACAACAGGAACTCCGTTCTTTGTCAGCTCATCTGCAAGGAACTGGCACTGCTTTACTCTCTCATCCTGATAATCAAATCTCTGCTCCTCATAAAGCCCCTGTGTAAGAGCCATGATATCGTGACCTGACATTCCACCATAGGAATCATTACCATATGCAGAAATCTGACGAACCTTTAAGAGATGTCCGATATCTGTCTTAACTGTGCCATCCTCATTGAAGTCTGAGAATTTCTTCCAGAAAAGACCCTTATCTCTGAATGCAAGGAGTCCTCCCATATTTGCATGACCATTCTTCTTAAGAGAAGCAGATACAACATCGAAATATGAGAACATTTCCTTAGCGATCTCAGGAATGGACTTATCTCTGTATCCGGGCTCATTCATCTTGATAAAGTAGCAGTTCTCAGCCCATCTTGCACCATCCATAACGAACGGGATGTCATACTTATGAGCAAGCTTTGCAGTCTCACGGATGCTATGCATGGAAACAGCCTGTCCACATACGGAGTTATTTGTAACTGTTGTGTAGATAAGAGGAATACTGTCTACTCCGACTGCATCGATAAGCTGCTGAAGCTTAGCCAGATCCATATCACCCTTAAACGGATTTACATCATACATTCCGCTTTCCGGTAATAGAAAGAGGATTTCCTTATGGAACAGGTTACGAGGAACACTGCCCATCTGCTTGATATTTCCTTCTGTAGTATCGAAATGTGCATTTGACGGGATAACAAACTGCTTTCCCGGCCACTTTCTGGCAAATACAGGCTTCAATACATCAAAAAGAAGTGACTCTGCACAACGTCCCTGAGGAACAATGAAAGTATTCGGACGCGACAGCTGATACTGTCCACCATTTATGAATCCGCCTTCATGATCCACAAGATAAACATCATCCATCATCTTCTCGACGTCATCACGATCAATGCCTTCTTTCATATAGTTGATGAGGCGCTTCTGATCATCTCCGCGCTCCCAGACATCTCTGAAAGCATCGAGAAGCACGTAATAGCCCTTATTTCGTCCATAGGACTCATCTGCAAGAAACATTGCAGCCCACTGTGTATCCGTCATGGATGTCGTACCGGAATCAGAGAGGCAGTCTACATAGAGCATACCTGCCGGAAATGCAAATTCGTTGTAGTGTGTCATTTCCAGTGCTCTCTGTCTCTGCTCTGCTGTAACGGTAGGAACCTCACGTACCACATGAGTCCAGGACTTCGGTGCTTCGATATTTAACTTGTAATCCATTATTAATACCTCCAAAAATATATTACTTTTGATTTTCGTAATACCCCGGTCATCATCCTTCGGTACAACAATGTGCCGACAACTATGACTGGCGGACAGTATTAAAGTTATTTAGTTTTGAAAAATACTTCTCAGATCATTCATCCCACAACAGCAAGACACTCTATCTCAATCTTTGCGTCTTTCGGCAGTTTGGCAACCTGTACAGCACTTCTTGCCGGACATACACCATTAAAGAAAGTCTCATAAACCCCGTTCATTGAAGCAAAATCATTCATATCCTTCAAAAAGACCGTCGTCTTTATGACATCATCCATGGTCGCTCCGGCTTCCTCCAGAACCGCCTTGCAATTCTCAAGCGACTGTCTTGTCTGCTCTTCAATAGTATCCGGAAAAGTACCGGTTTCTGTATTGATCGGGAGCTGACCTGAAGTAATGATAATATTTCCTGCCTTTATGCCCTGAGAATATGGTCCTATAGCAGCAGGAGCCTTCTTCGTTTCCACCTGTGTTTTCAAACTATCACCTCCATTCTGATAATTTTTTCTCAGTCCGAAAATGATTATTTCATCTTCTCTGTCATTTTCTGATAATAAATTATCACTTTGATAAATTAGTGTCAATATAGTTTTTGTATATATTGTGTATTTAAATTGACGTATCTTATTTTTCTGTTGTGCATTATGACATGTTAATTCTTTAAAGCATTAAATTCCGATTGTATACTTTGCGTATTTTATGTCATGAACCGATAATTTAATTATCACTTTAGGATAATTGTCTCAATATATGATCATTCCTGTTATTTTCTCACTTATACCCCAAAGATATGATTGATTTTCATACACAATCATCTATAATCAAAGCATAACCGTTCATTATCATTCTTTTTATCATCTTTGATAATGATAATTCTCACGCGAGCAACGAATTATTTGAAAGGAATCCATATGAACGCTCATACTATAGAACAATACACAAACCTGGCTAATTTTCTGGGGCAGGCTCTTGGACCGCATTTTGAGGCAATCCTTTATGACCTTCACAATGTCATCGCAACCTACAACAGTTCTATAAGCGGAAGGCACGTCGGTGATCCGCTCACAAATACGTTAAAGCAGATCATCCGCGACAAAAAATACCTAAAAGAGAACTATATCGCCAATTTCCGCGGTCTCACCTCTAACGGAAAGGTTTTACGATGCTCATGCCTTTTCTTAAAGGATAAGTATGGTGAACTTGAAGGTTTTTTCTGCCTTAATTTTGACGATAATCGATTTAAGGAACTCGCAGAACAGCTTTTCCGTCTCTGCCATCCTGACACCTACGTTGAGAGAAATATCGCTATTGAGATCAGGGGAAGCGATGACTCCGGAACGTTTTATGACACCATCTCCGGCGCTACTAACGAAGTGCTGCAGCGAGTGATCGGTGACGAAAACATCCCTTCCAGCCGTCTCACAAAAACAGAAAAACTCGAGATAATCCGTCAGCTCTATCAGCGCGGTGTTTTCCATATGAAAGATTCCATAAACACCGTTGGTCAGCAGCTGGATTGTTCTCAGGCAACTATGTACCGCTATATAGCTCAGGTCAAAAAAGAAGATAAACAGCTTGACCCGCTTAACAGTCTGAATTTCGGAGGTTCTAATGACAGACAATAATAATGAAGAAGTAATAGAGTTTTCAGATCAGGACGGAACCGCCCCCAAAGATTTGATATATGAAGAAGTAAAACGCCTTCTGGAAGCGTGGGACACCGCTTTCCAGGAGGATCCCGAGGATAGTTACATATCACGCATCATATATGAAGAGAAACTCCCGGATCTCATTGATAGTGTCACCGTTATCATGGTATTCCGTGACGAACTCATGCAGGTAACTACCAAATATCAGCACGCCGTACCGATTTCAAAATCCGCTGACATTCTTAATTACATGAATTACATTAACTCGCGGCTTGAATACGGTTCTTTCACGTTGATCGATGATCACATAACCTTCCGCACACACCTTTCATTTGATGATATGACAAGAGTATCCATGGCTACTCTTTCTAATACGATCCAAAAAGGCATTGACAGTTTCTATGACTTCGGTGACGGTTTTGCACGTATCCTGCGCGGCGACACGACTTCAGTGGAAGAAAATCTAAATGCGCTTAATTTTACGCTTCTGTCCACTGTCACTGATTATATAGCTGACGAAGATTTCGATGAATATGATGTTCATCATGTACTTCAGCAGGAATGGCTCCCTACTCTCTTCTATAATCTGGAGTATACCCGCGATCTCCTTGAAATATTGGATAAGAATGGTGCCAATTTCCTTTCTTCTGCTCTTCGCGGAGCATTTGATGAGCTCGAAATAGAAGCAGATGACGTTCAGTATGATGTGTCAAAGAATGTATCAGATGACGGTATCACTCACTTCCGTATCACTCTGCCGGACACTGACGAAGATGAACTATGCAGTGAGATACACCTGCTCTGCACTGCAGATCTCGCTCTCAGACAGTACTTTATGATAATGTACGACAGCACTGAAAACCGACGCCTCATCGCAGCTCTGCTGCCTGATCCGGATGATATGGTATATTACGGCGAAGCAGACAATGATCCCGCGGTAAACGCAGCCGCTATAGAAGAGCTTTTCCACTCTGAAAACGGTATCTGATCCACATTTTTCCTATATACACAGCCGGTCGAAAACGTTAATTTTATAACGTTTTCGGCCGTTTTTTGTACAATATGCAAAACATCCGAAAAAGATATTGTACACATTATACAAGCGTGATAATATCCATTTCCAGAGAAACAAAAACGCACATTAAATAACAAAATCGTATTCGGAGGTACAATTAAATGGCTAAGGTTTTAATCGTAGATGATGCTGCTTTCATGAGAATGATGATCAAGGATTGCATCACCAGCGGTGGCCACGAGGTAGTTGGAGAAGCTGTAAATGGAAAAGACGCTGTTGATAAATTCACCACATTAAAACCCGATATCGTAACAATGGACATCACAATGCCTGAAATGGATGGTATCCAGGCTCTCAAGGCAATCAAGGCTCAGGATCCTAACTCAAAGGTTGTTATGTGTTCTGCTATGGGACAGCAGGCAATGGTTGTAGAAGCGATCAAGAACGGCGCAAAGGACTTCATCGTAAAGCCTTTCGAGAAGGACAAGGTTCTTGCTGCTATTTCAAAGCTTGCAGGCTGAATAAACTCTTAATTGTATTATTTAAGCGCATCCTTTCGGGTGCGCTTTTTGATTTATTAAAAATTCTTTTGTACTTCCCCAAGTATCCACTCTATAACACGTTCTATACCTTCACCTGTTTTTGCACTTACAGGTATCACAACAGCATCGGGATTTAAACTTTTTATCCGTTCCTCTGCGAGTTCTACATCAAATTCAAAATAATCCAGAGTATCTATCTTATTAATGATGACCAGATCTGAGACACTGAACATAAGCGGATATTTCAGAGGTTTATCATCTCCCTCCGGCACGCTCAAAAGCATGATGTTTTTATGTGCTCCCGTGTCAAATTCCGCAGGGCATACCAGATTTCCGATGTTTTCCAGGATCAGCAGATCAAGCCCCTCTGTGTCAAATTTTCTTCGTTATTTATGGGAGAATTAAATATAGATATATTTTTATTAT
>CAMVTN010000115.1 GCA_947170415.1 uncultured Lachnospiraceae bacterium
ATTTAATTGGCAAAATCCGTTACGTGAGCGAGCTGGAAGCGAGTGAACAGTAACGGATTTTTGTGATAGGTCATGGGCTGTACTTTGACTTATTCTGACATTATTTTAGCGATTTCGATGAACCGATCTTGATCCTTAGACTTTAACTTTGTGAAATAATATAGCAGTTTCTTCTCTTTTATCGTGCAGCCTTTGTACCGGGAGCGGTTGAGTGGATTCTCTAGGAAATCCAAGAAGTTATCAGAGGTAGTGGGAGATTTTTGAAAACTGGCCGGTAGAAGGAGTTTTACCAGAGGTTCTGCCGGGATTTGATATAGATCGGCTATGGCATATAGAATTTCAAGATTGGGGACGAGGCGACCGGTTTCATAATGTGAGTAGGTCTGCCGCGCTACGCCGATAATGTCAGCTATGAAAGTTTGTGTATAGTTGGCATTCTTTCGAAGTGCTGCCAGCTTTTGAGATAATAATGAGTTGTTCATTGTTCCAGATCCTTTCTTGATGCAGTTTTTGAAAAGCAACAAGAAAAAATCTAATATAGAAAGCCCATGACCGTTTCGTAAAATTGAAAGACCATGGGCTTATTTGCTGTTATTTGGTTTACTCATGCTACTTCGTCTACATTCATGCCGACGTACTTGGTTCTGTCCTGAGACTTCAGATTCTTCTGATAAGGATTTGTTTCGTTCACGTATTTTATCTGAGTGTACGTTGTACCGCCGGCAACATAGGTTCTGCCGCATTCCGGACATACAGCTGTCTTTATCTGGACAGAAGCATTAAGGACTTTGCCGTTTTTCTGAGCAGCCTGTTTGTAAGCATTTGAAACATGTTCGCCTTCATGGGCACGTACTGCTGCGCCGGCTGCTTCGGGTGAAATGTGTTGTGCTGACTTAAATGATACATTTTCGTTTGAACCGTCTTGGTAAGTACGGTTTTTACAGGTTTCGCATTCTGCAGGAGAAGATTTTCTGCCGGTAGCTTTAACTGTGGATTCATTTGGGTTCAGGATAGGTCCTGAGGAACCGTAAGCACTGATACCGCCTATTCCTAATGACATAGCCGCACCTCCTTATGCTTTTAGTCGGTGACTCCGTTCACACGACGCATAACTGAAGATATTCCTATGAAAATTATACCAAAGAGAGTGATAAAAATGGGCACTTAAGTGAATACATAATACACGAAAACGTTTTTGATAAACAGGATTTCAAAAGATATTTGGACGTGGAATGCGAGAAATTATAGCGAAGTACAAAATTATTTTGACGTTCACTATAGTGACGAGATATAATGGGCTGTACTTTTGTCGTTACGTGAGCGAGCTGAAAGCAAGTGAACAGTAACCTTTTGTTACGGATCATGGGGTGTAAAAAAGATGATCTGTAAAGCATTTTTCGACAGGTTCGTATGGAAAAAAGTACCGCTGGGGTTCAGAGTAGCGAATCCCAGCGGCTTTTTGTGCGTAAACTGTTGAAAGCTTTATGCCGATTAATTATATGAAAGAAGATGTGCCTGTACGCGGTTTACAACCATGTCGAGTGCAACACGGTTCTGACCACCCTCAGGGATGATGATATCAGCGTATCTCTTACTTGGTTCTACAAATGCCTCGTGCATAGGTTTTACTGTAGTCAGATACTGGTTTATCACGGAATCAAGCGATCTTCCTCGCTCCTTTACGTCTCGCTGGATCCTGCGGAGGATTCGTACATCGGCGTCAGCATCTACGAAAAGGCGGATATCCATTAGCTCGCGAAGGCGCTTTTCATGGAATATCAGTATTCCTTCTACAATGATGACCTTAGCGGGGCGGATAGTAAGAGTCTGGTTGCTGCGATCGTGGATCGTATAGTCATATACGGGACACTCAATGGATTCTCCCTTTCGAAGAGCATCCAGATCTCTGACGATGAGATCGGTATCAAATGCATCCGGATGATCATAGTTTAAGTGGGAACGTTCTTCCATACTCAGTTCATGATGAGATTTGTAGTAATTATCATGGTACAGTACGGTGACATCGTTTCCGAAGTGCTCCATGATGGTACGGGTAATGGTTGTTTTTCCGGAACCTGTTCCGCCGGCGATTCCGATAACGATGATATCATTGATATTTTCAGCCATAGTAAAAGCCTCGTTTCTTTTTAGAATTGTTTTGGGTTTCTTATTGTATCACAACTTTGATAAAAGTATCGGCATTTATAAATTTTTTTGGAGGAAATGATGAGAAAACTTATTTCTACAGTGCTGACATTGCTCCTGGCGATCAGCCTGACGGCCTGTGTTTCAACGGCTTCAGAGGAAAGTGCATCAGATGATGGCGAAATGCGTGTCGCAATGATCGCGGATTACGCGGACATAACAGATATGTCTTTTAATCAGACAAGTTATGAAGCATGTAAGAAGTGGGCTGCGGATAATGGAAAGAAATTTACATATTATCGTTCGCCCGGGGATTCCACGGCTGATCGTGTTGCCATGGTAGATAAGGCAGTGGCAGACGGATATAATGTTATCGTTGCGCCGGGATACGCGTTTGCAGGCATGGTCGTTGAAGAGTCGGATCTTTATCATGATGTTAAGTTTATCGTGCTCGATCTTTCAGCAGGTGACCTGTTGTCTGACGCACTGGGAGATAAGTATGACTATAATCCCGATAATTGGGATGTAAAAAAATATTATCATGCTGACAACGTTTACTGTGCGATCTACGCAGAGGAAGTAGATGGATACATGGCTGGTCAGTATGCGGTTAAGAGCGGTCACAGAAAGATCGCTTATCTTGGGGGCATGGCAGTACCTGCCGTTAAGCGTTTTGGCTATGGATTTGTTCAGGGGGCAGATGATGCCGCAGCTGAGCTGGGACTTACAGATGTAGAAGTTAATTACGCATATGGAAACCAGTTTAACGGAGATGCAGATATTACAGCTGCTATGGATACCTGGTATCACAACGGCACAGAAGTTGTTTTTGCCTGCGGAGGAAGTATTTATACATCTGTTGCTGAGGCAGCTGCAAAAGTTGGTGGAAAAGTCATCGGAGTAGACGTTGACCAGAAAGCTACTATTGATGGTACATACGGTGAAGGAATGACTGTTACTTCTGCGATGAAGGGACTTTCTGCTACGATCAATACTCTGCTCGATGCCATTAATGAAGACAGGTTTGATGAGTATGGTGGAAAGATCGAGACATTGGGGCTTGTATCCGAAGATCCTGAGAAAAATTATGTTCAGCTTCCGCTTGAGTCAACACAGTGGAATGAGAATTTTACAGAAGAGGATTATCGCACACTTGTTTCAGAAATCCTGAACGGAAATATACAGATATCAAATGATGTTTCCGCAGATGAGCCGCCTGCAAAAAATGTAGTCGTAAATTATCAGGGAAATCTGAAATAATAGAAAGAAAGGATACATACACAATGGGTGAGACACCATATGCAATAGAAATGCTTGGTATAACCAAGAGATTTTCCGGTATTACAGCAAATGACGATATCACACTTCAGCTTAAGAAAGGTGAGATCCATGCCCTCCTCGGAGAAAACGGAGCAGGAAAATCTACTTTGATGAGTATTCTTTTCGGTCTTTATCAGCCGGATGAAGGAATCATCAAAAAAGATGGTAAAGAAGTAAAGGTTATAGATCCTAATGCGGCGGATCGACTCGGAATCGGCATGGTACATCAGCATTTTCAGCTGGTTGAATGCTTTACTGTTTTGGAAAACATCGTACTCGGTGTAGAGACAACGAAGCATGGATTTTTGCAGCAGAAAGAAGCAAGGAAAAAGATCATGGAGCTGTCCGACAGGTACGGTCTCATGATAGATCCTGATGCAAGGATCTCTGACATAACAGTTGGTATGCAGCAGAGAACAGAAATCTTAAAAATGCTGTATCGTGACAGTGACGTACTGATCTTTGATGAACCTACAGCTGTACTTACTCCGCAGGAAATTGAGGAACTCATTAAGATACTCAAGAATCTTGCGGCAGAGGGAAAATCTATTCTTTTCATTTCTCATAAGCTTAATGAAATCATGGAAGTTGCTGACAGATGTTCGGTAATTCGCAGAGGTAAATATATAGGAACAGTTGATATCGATGCGACAACACCTGAAGAACTTTCCAGAATGATGTGCGGACATGATGTTAAGCTCAGTGTTGATAAGGAGCCTGCAAAGACGGGAGAGGTCATCCTTGAGGTTGCGGGACTCTCTGTTCATGGAAAGAAAAAGGGTAAGGAAAAAGTTCGTAATGTTTCCTTTAATGTACGTGCGGGCGAGATCGTCTGCATTGCGGGAATAGATGGAAACGGACAGACAGAGCTTGTGTATGGTCTTACAGGTCTTACTCCTGTGTCGGGTGGAAAGATTTCTCTTTGTGGAGAGGATATAACTCATGCATCAGTAAGAAAACGTTCAGAAAAGATGTCACATATCCCGGAAGACCGTCATAAGCATGGACTCGTGCTGGATTACAGCCTGGAGTACAACATGGTCCTTCAGAGATACTTTGAACCTCAATTTGTTTCAGGCGCAGGATTCTTAAAGAAGAAAGTTATCCGTGAATATGCGGAACGCCTCATCAATACATATGATGTACGAAGCGGAGAAGGTGCGCAGACTACAGTTCGCAGCATGTCCGGCGGTAACCAGCAGAAAGCTATCATAGCGAGAGAGATCGACCGTGGCCCGAAGTTACTCGTCGCAGTACAGCCGACAAGAGGTCTTGACGTAGGTGCGATAGAAAATATCCATAAGCAGCTCGTTGCAGAGAGAGACAGGGGGACGGCTGTATTGCTCGTATCTCTGGAACTCGAGGAAGTAATGAACCTCTCTGACAGGATACTCGTTATGTATGAGGGAGAAATCGTTGGAGAATTTGATCCAAAGAAAACAGATAATGAAGAACTTGGTATGTATATGTCAGGAGCAAAACGAAATACAGTGGAGGCAGACCGATGAAAGATAATAAAAGTATGCTGAAAAATGAAGGCTTTCAGTCTGTATTTGCTGCATTGATATGCATTATTGCAGGTCTTCTCGTTGGATATATCGTGCTTGCGATCATCAATCCTGCAGAAGCTACTGAGGCAATGCTTGATATAATCCGTAACTTTGCAAATTATCCGAGAACATCTGCAAAGATGAAGTATCTTGGAAACACTCTTGTTAAGGTAGCACCGCTCCTTATGTGTGCCCTTTCTGTTAATTTCTGCTATAAGACAGGACTTTTCAATATCGGTGCGGCAGGGCAGTATGTTGTAGGTGCGGCAGCTTCTCTCTACGGAGCTCTTGCCTGGCATATGCCGTGGTATGTATGCATTCTGATGGCTATGGCAGCGGGAATTATTTGGGGAGCACTTGTTGGTCTTCTCAAAGCATATGGAAATGTTAATGAAGTTATTTCCGGTATCATGCTTAACTGGATCGCACTTTATCTCACAAATATGCTGCTTGGAACGGTATCTGAGGCAGCTACACCGTATACTACACAGATAAAGTCAGTTAATACAGATGCGCTTATTCCGGATCTGGGACTTAGAAGTCTTTTTATAAACAGATATGTAACACTTGCTATTCCGTTTTCGGTGATCATAGCTGTTGCTGTTTGGGTCGTGCTTACAAAGACAAAATTTGGCTATGAACTTTGTGCGACAGGATTTAACAGAAATGCGGCAAAGTATTCGGGAATGAACGAAAAACGAAACGTTATCATGTCTCTGATGATCGGCGGTGCGCTGGCGGCTGTTGGAGCATCTTTCCTTTATCTTTCCGGATATGAGCAGTGGCAGACTACTCAGAGTGCAGTTCCTGCAATGGGATTTAATGGTATTGCGGCAACTTTTCTCGGAGGTCTGAACCCGATCGGAACAATATTTGCGTCATATTTTATACAGCACATAACATCAGGAGGCGCTTATCTGGACACTAATATTTATCCGTCTCAGATAGCAGATCTTATAACAGCGATCATCATATATCTCTGTGGATTTGTCCTCTTCTTTAAGCATCTTATGAATACTAAAAGGGCATCAAAGGGAGGTAATAATTAATGGTACTTCTGATACAATATACGCTTATTTTTGCAGCTGTTCTGACACTGGTAGCTCTTGGAGGCTGTTTTTCCGAGCATTCCGGTGTGATAAATCTTGGACTCGAGGGCGTAATGGTCATGGGAGCTCTCGGCGGCGCACTTACACTTAAATACATGGGCGGAAGTTCTGCTCCGCTGGTTGTTATCGCAGTGCTCCTGGTTTCTGCTGTCTGTGGACTTGTGTATACGTGTCTTCTCGGAACAGCATGTATTAACTTAAAGGCAGACCAGACACTTGTAGGTACTGCTCTGAATATTCTTGCTACAGCTCTTGCATCGATAATCGCGAGAGCCGTTAATTCAACAGAAGATGCAGATAACGTGTCTACGATCATAAAGTACAATGCCGGCAGAAAGGCATTTATTTTAAGATTTGGAAATTTTGAATTTAACTGGTCCATGCTTGTAGCAGTGATAGCACTTGTAATTGCTTATGTTGTTCTTTATCGTACAAAATTCGGCGTGCATTTAAGAGCCTGCGGTGAGAATCCTCAGGCGGCCGATTCAGTAGGAATAAATGTTTTTCGCAATCGCTGGGCAGGTGTTCTTATTTCAGGTATCCTTGGCGGTATAGGTGGTATCGTTTATATCATGGCAGGTGTTTCTGAGTGGAAGTTTGAGACCGGTGTTGCGGGATTTGGATTTTTAGCTCTGGCAGTTATGATCTTTGGTGCCTGGAAGCCTGTGAATATCGGTTTGGCAGCTCTTCTTTTCGGATTTTTCAGAGCTCTT
>CAMVTN010000116.1 GCA_947170415.1 uncultured Lachnospiraceae bacterium
GGTTTATGACCATTATTTTGTGTGAGTGCACGTGAATTACGTGTGTTATGCGTTTTGCGCCGCAAAACGTGGCGCGAGACCGCTCACAGAGCGCCCTGCAAGAGACAGGGTAAAGAAAACAGCCCGACACAGAGGGCAATAGATCACGCATGAGACAAGCGCAAGTCATACCATCGTTAGTAAAGAAAACAGCCCGACAGAGAGGGCAATAGACATGTTCATTCCTTATCCTCACTTTCTGCCAATCCAGTTAAGAAAACAGCCCGACACAGAGGTTAATAGAATCAAAGATAATTAAGAGGAGCAGGACTAAAAACGTTCTGCTCCTCTTATATATTTGAGTTATAGGTAACGTCTTTTATATAGTGGACATACCTCTTTCCGTTTTGGTCTATAACGAATATAAAAATGCATAAAAAAATGCATAATACAAAATGTATACATAGCATAATTGACTGACAGCTAGTATAATTATTATGGATTTGTGTTCATTGTGTGAACATTAGATGAACAATTGTCAAAATAATTTAATAGGGAGGTAGATTTATGTGGAGAAGAAAAGCAGCTAGCGCTGTTGTCTGCGTAGTAATGGTTGCTGCGATGACAATTTCAGCATGCCAGAGCAATCAGACAGCACCTGCGCCGGCTACCGGTGGGAGCGAGGCAGCATCTGAAAGTGCTGGAGGAGCAGCTTCGTCAGGCGATTATCAGGATGGAACCTACACAGCGAGCGAGGCAGGCTTTGCAGGAGATGTTACCGCTACTGTAGTGATCGAGGGTGGTAAGATCAAGGACGTCCAGATCGAGGGTAAGGACGAGACACCTGATAAGGGTGGCGCTGCGATCGAAGAACTCCAGCCAAAGATCCTTGAGGCACAGTCAGCAGAGGTTGATTCGGTAACGGGAGCAACAATTACTTCCGATGCTGTAAAGAAAGCTGTAGCGGCAGCTCTCGAGCAGGCAAAGAGCGGTGCTGCAGCATCAAGTGATGCGGGTTCCGGTTCAGGCCCGGCAGCCGTTACATATACGGCAGGAACTTATACAGGAACAGGCAGCGGTTACAATGGTCCTGTAGAAGTAAGTGTTACATTTGGTGAGGACAAGATCGAGAATATCGAAGTAACATCAAGCCATGAAACAGAGCATGTTGGAACACCGGCATTTGACATCATGATCCCGCAGATGGTGGAAGCTAACGGCACAGGTGTCGATGCGATCTCCGGAGCTACTTTTACCAGTAGAGCACTCAAGGAAGCTGTAAATGCAGCGGCAGAGGAAGCAGGAGTTTCAGACGCAAGCGCTTTTCAGAAGGCAAGCGTTGAGTCATCGGTTCAGGACAATGTTGAAGACACATGGGATGTTGTAGTAGTAGGTGCCGGCGGTGCCGGAATCTCCGCAGCAGCTCAGGCAGCAATGGACGGAAACACTGTTCTCGTTATCGAGAAAAATGCTGAAATCGGTGGTAACACACTTGTATCCGGCGGACAGTATCAGAGTGTTATGAAATATCTCGTATGGGATGAGAAGGATCCTGACGCGACCACAGGTACGGGATATGACGGAAATACCTATGATAAGGTAAAGTCAGTTCAGGGATGTATCGACGAGCTGAAGACTATCTATAACTGGTCCGAGGACGAGTTTGATGCTGATTACTACAAAGATAACGAATATGTAGCAGGTGACATCAAAGAGCTTTCAAAGCACGGCGTACATAAGGATTATCTCCCTGTACTTCAGGATCTGAAGAAAGAAATCAAGGCTTATCTTGATTGGGCAGAGCCTCAGATCAAGAAAGGAACACCTGAGAATCAGCTTACACTTTTCTCAACACTTAACCTTCACATCTTCCAGACCTACTATGGCGGACTCAGACAGAGTGCTGATAAGTCAGAGTGGATCTATGGTGATGTAGATCTCGTTAAGCAGTTCATCGAGGATGGACAGGAAGTAAAGCCGTGGTTAGAGGATCTCGGTGCTACATTTGTTGAAGATACACAGCCGACGCTTATCGGTGCTCTCTGGTATCGTGAAAACCAGTTCATCGGTGCAAACGTAGATGCAGACGGCGATGGAACACCTGAGGAGTACGAAGGACGTTGGGGAACATACTTCATGGCTCCGAGAACAGCTCTTCTCAATGCAAACGAGAAAAACGAGATCTTTACACGTACAACTGCTAAGGAACTCATCGTTGATGGCGGCAAGGTTACAGGTGTAAAGGCAGAGCGTTATGATGGTTCTGAAGTGATCGCACATGCAAATAAGGGTGTGATCCTGGCAACAGGTGGTTACGCAGCAAACATCAGCAAGGTTCTTGAGACAAATAAGTACTGGTCAACAGATTACCTGTCAGAGAAGACAACAACAACTAACCGTTCATCCCTTCAGGGCGACGGTATCACAATGGCTGAGGCAGCAGGTGCTGATATCACAGGTACAGGTTGGACACAGCTCATGCCTATCTCTTGGGTAGATAACGGAAACCTCGCATTTGGCGGCGGTGACTATGCGATCTATCTCAATCCTGAGACAGGTAAGAGATTCGTAGATGAGACATCAGAGCGTGACGTTCTTTCACTCAGCGAGTTCAAGAACGGTATCGAGCACAATGGTGTAAAGGGTGTATTTATAGAAATCGCAAATGCAGAAGTACCGATTCCTGGTCCGTATCCGTATAAGGATGAGGATGTTGAGTGGAGACAGTATGTAAGAACAGTTGATCAGCTCGGCGACCTCTTCAAGGAGCTTGGACTTCCGACAGATGCTGATACAGTTAGAGCTACTATCGAGAACTATGACAACGCTATCATGAAGGGTGAGCAGCCTGAAGGCGTTGATAAGAAGCAGTTCTCAGCTCTTATCGGCTCAGCAGAGAAGAAGGAAGACGGTTCATACGATGCATCAACCTACAAGCTTGACGGTGTAAAGCTTCGTGTAAGAATGATGGCACCTTCAACACACCATACAATGGGTGGTATCAAGGTTGATACAGATCGTCATGTACTTGACAAAGATGGAAAGGTCATCGAAGGCCTTTATGCTGCAGGAGAAGTTACCGGTGGTATCCATGCAGGTAACCGTCTCGGCGGAAACGCTATTACAGAAATCATCGTTTCCGGAAGAACAGCTGCAAAGGCTGTAACAGCTGATAACAAGTAAAACCATACCGCAGGAAAACAGCGGGTAATTAAAAAGGACAGTTTCTTGAATAGGTTCAGGAAACTGTCCTTTTTGGTAAAACTATTTATTTAATAAAAGCACATGTCCCTTGTGCATTGCTTCCGCAGTGAAAAAGGTCAGGATAAATACCAGTCCCATAAATATTGCCGTGCTGCCGATCCAAAGATACAGGATCTCCATGATCATCCCGTGATATAAAAATATTTCGTACGAAATATCGCCGAAATGCTCCAGAACAGCGTTTCTTTTTCCGATTATCATACTGAGCCAGAGTACCAGCATACATGTGACAACGGCTCTTATATTTTTGAGGACCAAAACGATATAAGAACTGAAAATAACTTTTGCGAGCACTGTTAATAATAAGAATAAGAAACAGCAGAAAATAAATTTCAGTATCGCGTGTTTCTGAAGGATATCATCAAACTTTGACCTGTATTCCGCATATATCAGACCGAATACAAAGGCAAAGAGGGCGCTAAACCAGTACTGCCTGAGATTAACAGTGCAAAGAATGATCGCATAAAGAAAAATAATACCGGAGCAGACAGCGATTCCTGTTTTTCGAGTTTGTGTAAATTTAAAACTTATGAAAAAAGCGATATACATCAACATTATCATGATCACGAACCATGCATTAGGGATGATCGCTTTTTCAAATTTCATGGTAAATAGATAAGGTATCCTTCCGATAAAAAGCCCGTTTACGGTTAGAAGGATATAATAGATCAAATTAGCGAGGATGAACGGAACGCCAACGGATACAAGTCGTTTTTTCAGAAAGCCGTTCATATAATCATTTTTGTTGATCAATCCTTGCATCACACCATATCCGGAATAGAAGAAAAAGATCGCTGTGGCTGTACTTCCGATCTGCTCAAATATAAAGTTGAAGAGCGACGAGCAATAAACATACTGGCTGATATGATGCAGCATGATCATGATCGCCATTATAGCCCGGACGATCTTGCAGTTATTGATATCCAAATAATTTTCTCTCGACATACTAAAACTCCAAATCTAAATCATAAATGTCGCGTTGATAAACCCTTGTGCTGCTTATAAGCGCACGGATATATAGTTTACTTCAAAAAAGAAAATATCGCAATTGAACCCGGAGGTAAAACATGGAGCTAAAAGAACTGCTTAAATATGATGATATCGTGATCCAGTGTCATGACAATCCTGATGCAGATGCCCTGTCCTCAGGCTATGCATTATACTGGTATTTCAAGCATTTTGGAAAAAACGTGCGTTTCATATATCGCGGAAGAAATCCCGTAAATAAGAGTAATCTCCGGATCATGATAGATGAGTTGAATGTACCTGTGAGCTATGAGCCGGATTTTTCGGAAAAACCAACGCTTCTGATAACGGTAGATTGCCAGTATGGTCAAAAAAATGTCACAACAACGGAGGCATCAAATGTAGCCATAATAGATCACCACAATTTTGTAAATGAGCCCGAATGTCCATTTGAGATCCGAAATAAACTTGGAAGCTGCGCGACACTGGTCTGGGATATGATGAAAAATGAAGGCATCACTGTAGACGATGAGCCGTTATTGTCTACTGCGCTTTACTATGGCCTTTATACCGATACAAATCATCTGTCAGAAGTGTCACATCCTCTGGACCGCGACATGATAGATGAGCTTTCTGTACAAAAAAGTGTCATCACTAAAATGAACAATTCAAACATATCCATGGATGAATTGCTGATAGTAGGAAGAGCGATACTTAAAAATGAGTATGTCAAAGACAATAAACTTCTAATATTAAAAACTGAGGCCTGTGATCCCAATATCCTTGGCGTGGTCAGTGATTTCTCTATGGAAACTGATACGGTTGATGTGTGCGTCGCTTATTATATCCGTCCCGAGGAAGTGAAATTTTCTGTACGCAGCTGCATAAAGGAAGTCCATGCAAATGAACTCGCAGCATTCTTGGCAGACGGGATCGGTGGAGGCGGCGGACATATCTACAAAGCCGGAGGAATGATACGTCCTGATGCGATCCCGGAGCGCGAAGGTCAGTCGAGCGAGGACACTATCGACGAGCTGATAAAAGAGCGCCTTAAAAATTATTTTGAAAAATACGAGGTTCTTTACGCTGAAAAAACAGAGCTTGATATATCTGATATGGAAAAGTACGAAAAGCTGCCGCAGGAACTTGGTGTAGTGAAGCTTATAGACATTTTCCCGGCAGGAACTACTGTAGAGATACGCACACTGGAAGGTGATATCAGCGTAAAGATCGATGAAAACATATATCTGATGATAGGCGTAGAGGGTGAAATTTATCCAATAAAGAAAGAAAAGCTGGGAAAAAGCTACATCTTAAAAGGTGAGTCTTACGAAAGAGACCTTGAGTATCCGCCAAAGATCAAAAATCTTCAGACGGAAGAGAGTAAGACAGTGCTGCCTTATGCAAAAACCGTGCTCAGTACCGCGACTACCGCGATCTATGCGCGACCGCTCAAAAAAAGCGTAAAACTCTTCACCGCATGGGATACGGAGAAATACTACTCAGGAGAGCCGGGAGATTATATAGCAGTCAGAGAGGATGACGCTCATGACATCTATGTGATCCGTAAAGATCTGTTCCCAAAGCTTTATCGAAAAGTTGAGAATGATTGACGTAAGTATGCGCGAGGTGCAGGACCATGAATAAGTCAAAGCATTACAATGCGTTTATTAGCTATAGACATTCACAATTAGACAGTTCAGTGGCTATATCACTCCATCGGAAGCTGGAGCGCTTCAGGCTGCCTACGAATCTCCGAAAAGGCTATCCGAAGGACAAGTGGAAGATTGAGAGAGTTTTCAGAGATGAAGATGAGCTTCCGCTTGCGGATAATCTTTCTGACCCAATAGAGGAAGCGCTGAAAAACAGCGACTTTCTCATTGTCATTTGTACACCAAGACTTCCGGAATCCAAGTGGTGCGCAAAGGAGATAGAAACTTTCAAAAAGCTTCATGGTCAGGACCATATCCTGGCGGTACTTGCAGAAGGTGAACCGGAGGACTCATTTCCCGAGGCGATATGCTATAAAGAAGTTGAGAAAGTTGATGAAAACGGGAATCGGACCGTTGAAAGAGTAAGCATAGAGCCATTGGCAGCGGATGCACGCTCTGATGATCCGAGAAAAAGAAGCAAGATGCTGGATGATGCTGTTTTACGTATGGCTGCACCCATGTACGGACTCGGGTATGATGACCTGAAGCAGAGACATCGTGAGCAGAGGATAAAGCGGATAGCAGCTGCAAGCGCTCTGGCAGCGGGAGTGTTCTTTATATTTGGTCTCGTCTGCATGATACTCGGGCTAAAGATCAATTCTCAGAAAAATCTCATAGCCGAGCAGCATGTGAAACTTGAGAAACAGTATAGAGAAGAACAGATAAAATATGCGGAGTCTATGGCAGTTGTCACGGATACGCTGCTTAAGGAAGGTCTTCGGCAGGATGCGGTGTATGCTGCGCGTGACGCCATGCCGGACAGTATGAGTGATGAAAATGTTCCCTATGTACCATCGACTCAGTATGCTCTTTGCAAGGCTCTTGGCAAATACACCATGTACAATTAATAAAGATAATGTAGAAAAAGAAAGAGATAAAGGTAACAAAAAGAGAA
>CAMVTN010000117.1 GCA_947170415.1 uncultured Lachnospiraceae bacterium
TTCAAACTTTAATTTTTATATTGCACATTTTTGTTCTATATCGACACATTATTGTAGTTTGCATATACACCCCGTCCCATTTTATCCTTTTTTATATATCTATGATGACCATATGACACAAATGGTTTTTAGACACTTTTATCATTTTGTGTGCATTTTTTCACTTTTAGGAATTCAATTGTTATTTCCTATAAGTCAAATAAATCAAAAAAGCATCAAAAAACTGTGATCCATAAATAATTCAGATCACAGTTTTTTCAGGCTTCTAATGAAATACCCATCATTTAATTATAGATTCAGCGATAAACCCATTACGTTTCAGTTTCTATAATCATCCTCATAATCTTCATCAAGATGACCTTCATGATCGTCATGCAGAAACTCTCTGCTGCTTACGCGCTTTCTGTCTCTTTCTTTTTCGATGAGACTTGATAACTGTTCCATAACTGCCGTTGAATTCTTAATGTTTTTAATCTCGAAATCGCCGAGAGACCTGTCACCTGAACAGCATCTTATAGTTCCAAGTCCAAAGATCCTCTGCCCCAGCGTCCTGCTAAGAGATATATCCATGATCCTGTAAAGACGGACCTCATCTCTTTTCAGATTAAAGAAACCTTTTTCAATAAACAGTCTCTCTTCCGTCAGTGAATAGATCGTAAAACTCCACGGAAGCCCAAAGATAGTACGCTTGTGATCTCTCCACAGGTATTCTGTATTTCCGTTTTCATTTTTACCCATCTGTTTTCCGCACCTCAGTAATCCATCAAATATTTGTTTTTGGAATGGCATCAATCAAAGATGTCATCTCCGAATCTGACCTTTGAATAAGCCTTGATTTCTTCTACGCATTTGTCAAAACCAAGTCGTCCGCTGTTTAGACAAAGGTCATAGTTTCTCGCATCTGTCCACAGCTGTCCGGTGTGATAGTGATAATAATCGGCCTTGTACCGGTCAGTTTTTTCGATAAACTTTTCCAGCTCTTTGTCGCGATAGCTCTGTTTCTTGGCGGCCTGCTCCATAAGGAAATCCTTGGGTGCATGCACAAATACCGAAACTACATTATCATAATCCTTAAGAACAAAATCAGCGCATCTGCCGATGATCACACAGGATTCTGTCTCTGCAAGTTTCTTTAAGACCTTCGCCTGATAATTAAAAAGATTTTCTCTGGAAACGAAATCATCGCTCTTCGGCGAGATAAGTTCTCCCTGATAAACGTTCTTCATCACGCGCACAAGCAGAGGATTCTTGTCATCAACATTTTCATCTGCCTGCACAAAGAGACTCTCGTTTATGCCGCTCTCTTCCGCCGCGAGCTTCATGAGTTCCTTATCATAGTAGTGGATGCCAAGCTCATCAGCCAGCATTTTTCCTACGGTACGACCACCGCTTCCGTACTGACGTGAAATAGTGAATACGATATTCTTTTTCATTTCAGTAACATCCTTTCTGATCACTCCCCGAGGTAAGCCTTTCTAATGGAGTCATTATTAAGCATATCCGTTGCTTTTCCTTCCATTGTGATGCTTCCTGTCTCAAGAACATATGCCCTGTCGGCGATCGTAAGCGCCTTCTTCGCATTCTGCTCTACGAGGAGTACCGTCGTTCCATCTTTGTGGACACTCTTTATTATATCAAAAATCTCGTTAACAAAGATAGGTGAAAGTCCCATAGACGGCTCATCCATAAGAATAATATCCGGATGCGACATCAGTGCGCGTCCCATTGCGAGCATCTGCTGTTCTCCTCCGGAAAGGGTACCGGCTTTCTGGGTCTGACGTTCCTTTAATCTCGGAAAACGATCATAAACCATAGCCATCGTATCTTCGATCTCTTTCTTATTTCTCCGTGTATACGCGCCCATCTTTAGATTCTGCGCCACGGAAAGATCTGCAAATACTCTCCGTCCTTCCGGAACATGTGCCATTCCCATGGATACTATTTTATTTCCGGATATGGTGACGATATTTTTTCCTTTATAAATGATCTCTCCGCTCTTTGGTTTCAAGAGTCCCGAGATCGTATGGAGAGTTGTGGTCTTTCCGGCTCCGTTAGCACCGATCAGTGCAACGACTTCTCCCTCATCCACATGAAAGGAAACATCTTTCAAAGCCTGGATCACGCCATAGTAAACGTTGAGATTTTTTATTTCAAGAAGCATTGTTCATTCTCCCTCTGCCATTATTCATCTCCGAGATAAGCCTTGATAACTTCCGGATCTGACAAAACATCTTTTGTATTACCCTGTGCGAGCACACGTCCGAAATTAAGCACCGTCAGTTTCTCACAGATACCGGATACAAGCTTCATATCATGCTCGATAAGAAGGATCGTCATCTTATATTTATCCCGGATAAGAGAGATCGTATCCATAAGTTCAGCTGTTTCATTCGGGTTCATTCCGGCTGCAGGCTCATCAAGTAAGAGAAGTTTCGGCTTCGTTGCCATTGCTCTAGCGATCTCAAGCTTTCTCTGCTGACCGTAAGGCAGATTAGATGACAGGAGTTCCGCGTCCTTATCCATACCAAACACGGAAAGGATCTCCATTGCTTCCGCATCCATCTCTTTCTCAAGCTTCTTATACGATCCAAGGTGAAGGATTCCTGTCAGAGTGTTGTAATGATATCTGTCCTGTAAAGCAACCTTAACATTATCAAGCACCGACATTTTGCTGAAAAGACGGATATTCTGGAATGTTCTCGCGATTCCGTCACGATTTATCTCAGCAGTCTTGTGTCCTGTGATATTTTTGCCATCAAGAAGGATCTGTCCTTCTGTCGGTCGATATACTCCCGTAAGGAGATTAAAAACAGTGGTCTTTCCGGCTCCGTTCGGTCCTATGAGTCCGTAAAGCTCCCCCTGTTCTATATTCAGATTAAAGTCATCCACGGCACGCAGGCCTCCGAACTGGATGCACAGATCATTAACCTCAAGCAGTGCCATTCTTCCTGTTCCCCTTTCTGAATTTCATCATAAGTTCCTGTCTCTTATCCAATACGGCAGGAGCCCAGTTGATGATCATCACTACGATAAGTACGATGGAGTAGATCAGCATACGGTATTTATTAAGTCCGCGGAGAAGCTCCGGCAGGAGATAAAGAACCGCTGCTGCAATGACTGATCCACGGATGGATCCGATTCCTCCGAGTACCACGTACACGAGGATCATAATAGAAACATTGTAGCCAAAGTACTGACCTGTAGCCTGAAGAGTAGAAATATTATGTGAAAACAGCACGCCTGCCATACCTGCGATAGCTGCAGACATGGTAAATGCAAGCATCTTGTATTTCGTTACGTTGATACCGATGGACTCTGCTGCGATACGATTATCACGGATTGACATGATCGCTCTTCCATCTCTTGAATTAATAAGATTCTGTACAACGATCAGAGAAACAATGAGAAGGAATATCGCAATAGTAAAATTCGCATCTCTGGGAGTTCCCGTAACACCCATCGCTCCATTTATAAGTGTCTTTCCATCCGGCTCCATGCCGAGTTCCAGCATACTTGTTAATGAGAAATGAAAACCCTTGGAATCAAGTCCGAGATAAAGGGAATTAAGTATATTCTTAATGATCTCACCAAAAGCAAGTGTAACGATCGCAAGATAGTCACCATTTAATCTCAGTACCGGAATACCGATCAAAAAGCCAAAAAGCGCAGAAAATGCGATTCCGATGACAAGCGCCAGGAAGAAGCGTAAGCCACCCGGTAAAGAATCCTTAAAGATCTGTGAAAAAGCTGCACTGAAAAATGCTCCGATACACATAAATCCTGCATGTCCAAGGGAAAGTTCACCCAGGATACCTACGCAGAGATTAAGTCCCACAGCAACTATAGCGTAATAACACATTGGAACCAAAAGTCCCGATAAATGGCTCGATACCACTCCTGCTTTGAGCAGGATCTCCATTATTATCCATACTGCGATCACGATCGCATATGTAACATTTTCTTTCTTTTTCAGAAAGGAAAGCTTATTGTCTTTCATCTTTGTCATCCCCTTTCTCAGACTTTTTCCTGGATTATCTTACCCAGAATACCAGTAGGCTTTACGAGAAGTACGACGACAAGGATACCAAATACGATAGCATCCGAAAGCTGTGTAGAGATATACGTTCTTGCAAGGATCTCTATAACACCAAGCACAAGACCTCCGAGCATGGCTCCGGGAATTGATCCGATACCGCCAAGTACTGCTGCCACAAAGGCTTTAATACCGGGCATAGCGCCTGTATAAGGGGTAAGTGACGGATATGCACTGCAAAGGAATGCGCCTGCGATAGCTGCGAGAGCCGAACCTATAGCAAATGTCAGTGAGATCGTCTTATTAACATCGATTCCCATAAGCGTAGCTGCGCTACGGTCCTGAGCAACTGCCAGCATTGCCTGGCCTTCTCTTGTCTTATGTACAAAAAACTGCAGAGCAAGAAGGATCACAACACTGGTGATTATCGTAATGATAGTCACACCCTGGATCCTTATCTCACCTCCGGCAAGAGTAATCCCGCTCCAGGGAATAACAGAAGTAAAGGACTTTGTATCCGCACCAAATATCAGAAGTGCGACATTTTCAAGGAGGTAACTCACGCCTATTGCCGTGATCAATACTGCCAGTGGAGATGCGGCATTTCTAAGCGGGCGATATGCCACTCTCTCAGTCGTCACGCCAAGGATCAGGCATAGCACGACAGCAACAGGTATCGCTATAACAGGACTCAATCCTAAATTAGATACAAAAATAAAGATCACGTAACTTCCGACCATGATAAAGTCACCATGTGCAAAATTCAGCATCTTGGCAATACCATAAACCATGGTATATCCGAGAGCGATTATTGCATAGATGCTTCCAAGGCTCAGACCGTTCACAAGAGACGTCAAAAAACTGAGCATAAAAATTACCTCCACAACGGGTATCGTATTTTAAAAATCGGAGGAGATGAAGTATCCTCTCCTCCGACTACAACCTAAGTTGTTATCCGGCTGTAACTATTAAAAACAGCCATATCTGGCTTTACTGTAATTACAGATCATTCAGCGGAAACGTATGCGCCATCCTTGATCACAACAGCCTTCGGGCTCTTATTCGGCTCGCCTGTTGCATCCCATGTCATTCCCTCTGATGTAAGACCATCAACAGAGATTTCTGTCATAGTCTTCTTAAGGGACTCGCAGATACCGGAAACACCAGCTTCAGGTGTAAGAGCACCCTTCTCAAGAGCTGCCTTAATAGCGTATACACCATCATATGCATCTGCTCCAAACTGGTTAGGAGTCTCACCGTAAAGGTCCTTGTACTTTGTAACAAAGTTTACTGTAAGATCATCTGTCGCGTCTGCTGCGAAAGGTGTCAGAAGCATAGCGCCTTCTGCAAGAGATGCATCAAAGTTTTCAACACCAAGGATACCGTCAAGACCATCACATCCAAAGAATGTAGGCTTGTAACCCATCTTATCAGCCTGCTGAAGGATGAGAGATGCTTCCTTGTAGTAGATTGGAAGGAATACAAGCTCTGCACCGCCGTCCTTAGCCTTCTGAAGCTGTACGGAGAAGTCGGTATTGTTATCAGCAGTAAATGCCTCCTGTGAAACCACCTCAAATCCCTGATTAGCAGCCTCAGCTACGAAGTTTGTAGCGATACCGGATGAATAAACATCGGAGCTGTCATAGATGATACCGACCTTGGAAGCGAGCTTGTGCTCACCGATGTACTGAGCAGATGCTGTACCCTGTGCAGGATCTGAGAAACATACACGGAATACATTGTCATACTGAACACATTCCTTAGCAGATCCGGACGGGGTCAGCTGGAACATATTATCAGCCTTTGTCTCCTCAGAAACAGCAAGTGAACATGCACTTGTAACACTTCCGAGAAGCATCTGCATTCCCCAGTCCTTAAGAGTGTTATACGCATTTACAGATTTCTGAGCATCAAGCTCATCATCCTCGCTCTTAAGTTCAAGTTTGTAACCATTTACGCCGCCGGCTGCGTTGATCTCATCAACAGCGAGCTGTGCAGAATTTGCTACACATGTACCGTAAGCTGCAGCTCCACCTGTAAGAGGTCCGATGACACCGATCTTAAATGTAGCATCTCCGGAAGTACCTGCTGCTTCACTTGCTGCGCTGCCTGCGGTTTCTCCGGAACCGCCGCCCTGTGATGCGGAAGAACCACATCCGGCAACCATTGACGCTGTCATGATCGCTGCCAGAACCACACTAGCTGCTTTTCTGAACTTTTTCATAACTATTCCCTCCTGTAATATACACTTCTTATTAGGAACTGCATGATCATTCCTCTCGGAATTCACTAATAAGATTTATAACAAAGAATCCGACTTTGTCGGATTCTTTGCGCAAGCGCGGGAGCCGTAGGCTCTACCTCTCCGCGCGCATCGCATCTAATGCACGAAGTGCATTTTTTATCTTATTAGGGGATTCCCTAATAAGATAAAAAAGCAGTCAAATAAAATATAAAAATACCTACCTGACTGCATCTTTGCACTGGTGAACGTCGGTCACGTACAAAAATGAATTTTTATACGTTTTCGACCATTTATTGATTTATTATAACATGGAGAAAAAGTTTTGCAATCCCATAAAATGGGGATTTCTTGCGTAATTTGATCTATATTAATCTATTTTTTGATGATATTTAATCATCGATTTTTGACCACTATTCAGTATTTATGCGGTTTTCACCCATTTAAAGTGATGAATTGTCCGTGAGCAAAAAACAAATTCAAAAAAAATTTTGGA
>CAMVTN010000118.1 GCA_947170415.1 uncultured Lachnospiraceae bacterium
GGCAGATCAGGGAGTTCTACTTCTGAATACAGTGCTGACCGTACGTGCACATGAGGCTGCTTCTCACAGAGGACATGGTTGGGAGAAATTTACCGATGCGATCATTTCTGCCGTGAATAAAGAAGACAGACCTATAGTGTATATGTTATGGGGTAGACCGGCAGGAGAAAAAGCAGCAATGCTTGATAATCCGAAACAGCTGGTTCTGAAGGCACCTCATCCTAGTCCGTTATCGGCAAGCAGAGGATTTTTCGGCTGCAAACACTTTTCACAATGTAATGATTTCCTACGGTCAAATGGAATAGAACCCATTGACTGGCAGATTGATAATATTCATACGGCCAACTGACTTTTCGGTCTGGCAGATATAAACACATGGAAAAGCCTGGAACACAGGCGTGAAAGGAACTTATGAAGATCAGAAACTTATCCGAGGAACTGAAGAAAAACGCATATCCCGGAAGGGGTATCGTTGTCGGACGGAGCGCTGACGGCAGTAAAGCTGTGACTGCTTATTTTATTATGGGCAGGAGTGAAAACAGTCGTAACCGTGTATTTGTAGCAGATGGAGAGGGAATCCGTACACAGGCTTATGATGAGTCAAAGATGGAAGATCCGTCACTTATCATTTACGCACCGGTACGTGTACTGAAGCATCATACTATCGTTACAAATGGTGATCAGACTGATACGATCTACGAGAAGATGAGCAGGGATGAGAGCTTTGAGGAGTCTCTTAGAAGCCGTGAATTCGAACCTGATGCACCGAATTACACACCTCGTATTTCTGCCGTGATGAATGTGAAAAACGGTTCCTATGATTATATGATGTCTATACTGAAAAGTAATAACGGAGATCCTTCAGAGTGCCTTCGTTTTACATATTCATATTCAGCACCAAAGGCTGGTGAGGGACATTTTATCCACACATATATGGGGGATGGAAATCCGCTTCCGAGCTTTGAGGGCGAACCGGAACCTGTTGAGCTTGATGGTGATATAGATACTTTCACACAGAATGTGTGGGAGTCCCTCAATGCTGACAATAAGGTATCTCTCTTTGTGCGTTATATCGATATCGCTACAGGAGAGTATGAAACAAGAATAGTAAATAAACATAACTGATTCTCTGTAAGCTGCATATCAGCCTGCAGAGGATCAGAGCACTGCAGGCTGGTAAAAAGGATATTGCTCTGAATAGAGGAGACAAGTAAGATGAACGAAATTTCCCTTAAGTATGGCTGTAACCCTAATCAGACTCCCGCCCGTGTTTTTATGGAAGATGGAAGTGATCTTCCTATAACCGTACTTAATGGCAGACCGGGATATATCAATTTGCTGGATGCGCTTAATGGCTGGCAGCTCGTAAAGGAGCTTAAGGAGGCAACAGGTCTCCCGGCAGCTACATCATTTAAGCACGTATCCCCTGCAGGTGCTGCTGTAGGTCTTCCGCTTACAGATATCGAAGCAAAGATCTACTGGGTTGATGATCTTGGTGAGCTGAGCCCGCTCGCTTGTGCTTATGCACGTGCCCGTGGTGCAGACCGTATGAGTTCCTACGGTGATTTCATTTCTCTTTCTGATGTGTGCGATGTTGACACAGCTAAGCTCGTACACAGAGAAGTATCAGATGGAATCATTGCACCGGGATATGAGCCTGAGGCTCTTGAGATCCTTAAGAGCAAGAAAAAGGGAAACTACTGTGTGATCCAGATAGATCCTGAGTATGTGCCGGCAGAGACTGAAACAAAGCAGGTATTTGGTGTTTCTTTTGAGCAGGGACATAATAATGCTGTTATCAGCACTGATCTTCTTAATAACATCGTAACGGACAATAAGGAAATACCTGATTCTGCAAAGATCGATCTGATGATCTCACTCATCGTATTAAAATATACACAGAGTAATTCAGTGGCATATGCAAAGGGCGGTCAGGCGATCGGAATCGGAGCCGGACAGCAGTCAAGGATCCATTGTACAAGATTGGCTGGACAGAAAGCAGATAACTGGTTCCTTCGTCAGTCACCAAAGGTTCTGAATCTTCCGTTCCTTGATAACATTCGCAGAGCAGACCGTGATAATGCGATCGACCTGTACATCGGTGAAGACTATATGGATGTTCTCGCTGATGGAGAATGGGAGAGAATCTTTAAGACAAAGCCGGAAGTATTTACGAGAGAAGAAAAGAGAGCCTGGCTTGATAAGAATACGGATGTTGCTCTTGGAAGTGATGCGTTCTTCCCGTTTGGAGATAATATCGAGAGAGCCTTTAAGAGCGGTGTAAAATATGTTGCACAGCCCGGCGGTTCTATCCGTGATGACAATGTTATCGAAGCCTGCAACAGACATGGTATAGCAATGGCATTCACAGGTCTGAGACTTTTCCATCATTGATAAATGATATGGTATAATAGTAGGGCACGTCAGAAATGACGTGCTCTTTTATGGGTCATCTTATGGGTCATCCTATGGGTTTTTGACCCAGATTCGAGCAAAATAGATCAAGAGAGAAAAATAAAAATCCCGTATTTTCGGGATTATCGAAAACACGAGATTAAAATTGTATGCCGGCAGTGGGACTTGAACCCACACGATGTTGCCATCAAAAGATTTTGAGTCTTCCTCGTCTGCCATTCCGACATGCCGGCGAATATTAAATTGAAACGCGCAAAAAGTATTATAGCATAACAAAAGGGGAAATACAAATGAAAATTAATTTGATCATGCCGATGGGTGGCGCGGGAACGAGATTTGCTGATAATGGTTACGAATGTCCCAAGCCGCTTCTGCCGCTTGGAGACCGTCATTTTTTTGAATGGGCAACTGATTCGGTAAGAGGTCATGTTGAGTTGGAAAGCCTGACATTTGTTGTATTGAAAGAACATATCGAAAAATTCGGGATAGATAAAGAAATAAAAAAATATGCGCCTGAGGCAGATATCTGCGTGCTCGATCACGTCCTTAACGGTGCAGTACTTACCTGCATGGAAGGTGCACGCGCAATTAAAAATGATGCACCGATTATTTTCTGTGATTGCGATCTGACCTTTACATGTGGGGCACTTTACGAGTATTATAAGAAGGATGCGCGTACTGCTGATGGAACTCTTGTGACATTTGAATCTGATCTTCCCAGATACAGTTATGTCAGAAAGAATGAAAGCGGATACGTAGTGGAGACGGCGGAAAAGAAGGTCATAAGTCACGAGGCTATTTGTGGAGCATACGGATTTGGAAATAAAGATGTTTTTCTGAATGCTGCGGAGAAGTATATGGATACCTGCCCGTATAATGAATATTTTATGAGCGGTATTTACAATCTCATTATCGAACAGGGAGGAAAGGTAATGAGTTTTCCAACGGACAAAATGATCTCGTTTGGAACGCCGGATGAATATGAAAAAGCGAGGAGTTTAGTTAATGCCTATTCAGATCAATAACTTCATGGGCAGGCTTGGATGGAATGCAAGAAAGTATCTTCCAAACCTTGCAAGTAATGCATACTTAAAGCTTCAGTTTATGACAAGGTCAAAAATGCAGAAGCAGTACTGCGACTATTTCTTAAATGCAGATGAAGTACCGAAGCCAAATATCGTAAATATCGAGACAATAAACAGGTGTAATTCCACCTGTGCTTTCTGTACGGCAAATATTCATGCTGAGAAGAGACCTTTCATGCAGATAGATGATGATCTTTATCGTTCTATCATTGATCAGCTGGCAGACTGGAATTACAAGGGTCATCTGACTCTTTATGGAAATAATGAACCCTGGCTTGATAAAAAGATAGTTGAAAGACATAAATATGCCAGAGAGAAGCTTCCTGAAAGCTACATTTTTATGTCTACAAACGGACTTATCCTTGATCTGGAAAAGGTAAAGTCGATCCAGCCATATGTGGATCAGCTGATCATCAACAATTATTGCCTTAATATGAAGCTTCATAAGAATATCCAGAGGATTTACGAGTACGTAAATATGCATCCGGAGGAATTCGAGAATATAGATATCCTGATCCAGATGCGTTATCTTAAGGAAGTTCTGACAAATCGTGCAGGAAGTGCGCCAAATAAGAAGGCAACTGAAAAGGTTATCAAGGAAACATGCCTCCTTCCTTTCACGGATATGTGGATCATGCCTAATGGAAAAATGGGACTCTGCTGCTGTGATAACTTTGAAGTAACAGACTTTGGAGATCTTACTAAGACACCACTTAAGGAAGCATGGGGCTCTCCTGAGTTTATGGAAGTTCGCAGAAAGATCGCAGAAGGCCGTCAGAATTATGACTTCTGTAAGCACTGTGACTTTATAGATGCCGGCATGCGTATGGAGATCGTAAAGAATATCCTTGCAGGTAATGAAGAAGCTGCAAATCGTCAGGGCGGCCACGAAAGAGGAATAAGGAAGTAACATTAAGGTATAACAATGTCCTCCGGGAAATGTAATAACATTGTACCCGGAGGATTTTTAAATGCTATAATGTTAAGGAATTAACGAAATGATGTCAGGGTCAAAATAAAAAGAAAGTGTTTATGTTGTAACAGGGGTTAAAAAGTTACGTGAATAATCCGATTCTACTAGTAGGGTCTTTATGCAGTAGAGAATCATATTGACTAAAGGCATGAGTGTTATTTCAAAAAGATGGAAAAGACGAGTGGCTCTCGGCTTTTATCAATGACTGTGATGTATTAAAGGTTTATGAGAAGCTGAAAGGAGAAATTGAAACATGATTACAAATGACAAAAGTCTGGTCTCATTGAAACACAAAATAATGGAAGAGGTTGCAAGACTTGCATGGAAAGATGAGCTGGATGAAGATCATAAGCAGCAGCTGGTGCTGGATGTATGTCCGGGACCGTTGGCTAGTTACAGATGCTGTGTATATAAGGATCGTGAGCTTGTAAAGCAGAGGATCAGACTTGCAGAGGGAAAGAATCCTAATCCTTCAAGCACATCTAAAAATCAGATACAGATACTCAGCCCGGCATGTGAAGAGTGTCCTATTTCATCATACACAGTTACAGATAACTGTAGAAAGTGTATGGGTCAGGCTTGTCAGTCTGCTTGTAAATTTGGAGCAGTTTCAATCGGTACTCATCGTTCCCATATCGATCCTACCAAGTGTAAGGAGTGCGGACAGTGTGCAAAGGCATGTCCGTTCAATGCTATCGTTCATCTGGAGCGTCCCTGCAGAAGAGCATGCCCGGTTGGAGCGATCACTTATGATGAATATGGTATCTGCGTAATTGATGAAGAAAAATGTATCGAATGTGGACATTGTATCCATGCATGTCCGTTCGGAGCTCCTGCATCAAAGACATACCTTACTCAGATAATCAAGGCTATCAAAGAGGGCAAGAAAGTCTTCGCTATGTGTGCACCGGCAACAGAAGGTCAGTTTGGTGAAGAGATAACTATGGGTTCTCTCCGTCAGGCCTGCAAGGAGCTTGGTTTCACTGATATGGTAGAAGTAGGTCTCGGCGGTGATATGACAGCTGCGTACGAGTCTGAAGAGTGGAGTGAGGCAAGAGCAGAAGGAAAGAAGATGACAACTTCCTGTTGTCCTGCATTTATAAATATGCTTAGAAAGCACTTCCCGGATCAGTATAGGGACAATATGTCTACAGTAGTATCTCCTATGTGCGCTATTTCCCGTTATCTGAAAGCTATGAATCCGGATTGCGTAACTGTATTTATCGGACCGTGTATCGCAAAGAAGTCAGAGGCTGCAGATAAGGAGAATACGCCTGAGAATGCAGATTATGTAATGACTTACGGTGAGTTCAGAGCACTTCTTCGTTCCAAGGGGGTTGAGCTTAAGCCGTGTGATGATCCTTATCAGGAGTCTTCAATATTCGGTAAGAGATTTGCTACATCCGGTGGTGTTGCAAATGCAGTTATCGAGTGCATGCAGGAAAGAGGAGAGGATACTGACGGTATCAAGCTTAAGAAGTGTGCCGGTGGTGATGAGTGTAAGAAGGCTCTTCTTCTTCTCAAGGCAGGAAAGCTTCCTGAGGACTTTATCGAGGGAATGGTCTGCGAAGGCGGCTGTGTAGGCGGTCCGTCAAAGCATAGAACAGAGATGGAGATCATGAAGGCCAGAAAGCAGCTTCTTGATTCTGCAGATGACAGAAAGGTTCTTGAGAACCTTAAGAACTATCCGATGGATAAGTTCTCTATGTTTAGAGATGATATTATCCATAAGACATGGATTGAGGGCAAAGAAGATAAAGAGTAATACGATGAAATAAAAATGTAAAGATTGTATGAAATTTTGAATTTGACCATTGAAATTTATATTGATATGTTAGTGATGTTCTGAGGTTGTATACAGAATCTTGGCTGCATCACGATAGAGTGTCTTGCCATGTGAAACAATGTGGCAAGACATTTTTTATCATTATCAGGAGAAAATGGGAATGATTAAGAAGAAAAGTTCGGTAGCTTTATTACTTGCAGCAGTGATGACATTTGGGAGTGTCGGAGCGGCATCTGCAGATAATCTGCAGGAAATAGAGGAATTTTCTGTGGAAGATTCAATGGTATCCGTTGAAGATTCCGGAAGTCAGACTGTTGATAATACGGAAACTCAGCAGAGCAGTGAGGATAGAGAAGACAATAGTGTAATGCTGAGATATCATCCTGAACTTCAGAAATATGTCAGAGCAGATGGATCTATTGATTATGTGGCGATGGACAAGGATATACTGACTGAACTGCAGGATGAAATGGTAACGGAACAGATTCCTGTTTCTGCAAATAATGCCAG